>NZ_RCOB01000200.1:0-47861 GCF_004307665.1 Pseudomonas sp. Sample_16 | reverse complement strand
GAGAAAGCTGATCCCACTGCTGATCTACATCCTGTTCCTGCTGGTGCCGATCTACTGGCTGCTGAACATGTCGTTCAAGAGCAACACCGAAATCCTCGGCGGGCTGACCCTTTTCCCACAGGACTTTACGCTGGCGAACTACAAGGTGATTTTCACCGACCCGAGTTGGTACACCGGCTACATCAACTCGCTGTATTACGTGAGCCTGAACACGATCATTTCCCTGACCGTGGCTTTGCCGGCGGCGTATGCGTTTTCGCGCTACCGCTTCCTCGGTGACAAGCACCTGTTCTTCTGGTTGCTGACCAACCGTATGGCGCCACCGGCGGTGTTCCTGTTGCCGTTCTTCCAGCTGTATTCGTCGATTGGCCTGTTCGACACGCACATCGCGGTGGCCCTGGCTCACTGTCTGTTCAACGTGCCGCTGGCGGTGTGGATTCTGGAAGGCTTCATGTCTGGCGTTCCGAAGGAAATCGACGAAACCGCCTACATTGACGGCTACAGTTTCCCCAAGTTCTTCGTGAAGATTTTCATCCCGTTGATCGGCTCCGGCATCGGCGTCACGGCGTTTTTCTGCTTCATGTTTTCCTGGGTCGAACTGCTGCTGGCGCGAACCCTCACCTCGGTGAACGCCAAGCCCATCGCGGCAGTCATGACGCGCACGGTTTCGGCGTCGGGTATCGACTGGGGGGTGCTGGCGGCGGCGGGGGTGCTGACTATCCTTCCGGGCATGCTGGTGATCTGGTTTGTTCGCAACCACGTGGCCAAGGGCTTTGCCCTGGGCCGGGTATGAGGAACTGATGATGGAATGGATGAGCTGGACCGTCCCGACGGCGGCGTTTTTCGGTGTTATCGGTTTGATCCTGGTGGGTATGACCACTTGGGAATTGCGTTCGCCAAGTGTCCTTCGGCGTGGTTTTTTACCGATTGCCACCACCCGTGGCGATCGTTTGTTTATCGGTCTTCTCGGCAGCGCCTACCTGCATTTGCTGGTAATCGGCGTCACCGACTGGAGCATCTGGGTAGCGTTCGCGTTGTCCCTGGTGTGGCTGTTGGCTGTGATGCGTTGGGGCTAGTCGAATCGCTCGGCAATGTTGCTCCGAAACTTAAACAGGAGGTCTCTATGTTCGACAAAAACAATAAGCTGCGACATAGCATTTCATTGGCAGCCATGCTGGCACTCAGCGGTTTGAGCGCTTCGGCCTGGGCCGATGCCTACGAAGATGCCGCAAAGAAATGGATCGGCAGTGAATTCAAGCCGTCCACCCTGACGGCCGATCAACAACTCGAAGAACTGAAGTGGTTCATCAAGGCCGCGGAGCCGTTTCGCGGGATGAGCATCAAAGTGGTATCGGAAACCATCGCCACTCACGAGTATGAGTCCAAGGTGCTGGCCAAGGCTTTCAGTGAGATCACCGGGATCAAGCTGACCCACGACTTGCTGCAGGAAGGCGACGTGGTGGAAAAGCTGCAGACCCAGATGCAGTCGGACAAGAACATCTATGACGGCTGGGTCAACGACTCGGACTTGATCGGTACGCACTTCCGCTACGGAAAGACTGAATCGATCACCGACCTGATGGCCAACGAAGGCAAGAACTTCACTTCGCCGACCCTGGATATCAAGGACTTTATCGGCATCTCCTTCACCACCGCACCGGACGGCAAAATCTACCAATTGCCTGACCAGCAATTCGCCAACCTGTACTGGTTCCGCGCCGACTGGTTCGAACGTGCGGACCTCAAAGCCAAGTTCAAGGAAAAGTACGGCTACGAATTGGGCGTGCCGGTGAACTGGTCAGCCTATGAAGACATCGCCAAGTTCTTCACTGAAGACGTCAAGGAAATCGACGGCAAACGCGTCTACGGGCACATGGACTACGGCAAGAAAGACCCGTCCCTGGGCTGGCGCTTCACCGATGCCTGGTTCTCCATGGCCGGTGGTGGCGACAAGGGTATTCCGAACGGATTGCCGGTGGACGAGTGGGGTATCCGCGTCGAGAATTGCCATCCGGTCGGTTCCAGCGTGACTCGTGGCGGCGACACCAACGGCCCGGCGGCGGTGTTCGCGACCACCAAATACGTGGACTGGATGAAGAAGTACGCGCCACCGGAAGCGGCGGGCATGACCTTCTCCGAGTCCGGGCCGGTGCCATCCCAAGGCAACATCGCCCAGCAGATTTTCTGGTACACCGCATTTACCGCCGACATGACCAAACCGGGTCTGGCGGTGATGAACGCCGATGGCACGCCGAAATGGCGCATGGCGCCGTCGCCACGGGGACCGTACTGGGAAGAGGGCATGAAGCTGGGCTATCAGGACGTGGGTTCGTGGACGTTCATGAAATCCACGCCTGAGAAGCAAAAACTGGCGGCCTGGCTGTATGCGCAGTTCGTGACTTCGAAAACCGTCTCTCTGAAGAAAACCATCGTCGGCCTGACGCCGATCCGCGAGTCGGACATCAACTCGCAGGCCATGACCGATCTGGCACCGAAACTCGGCGGTCTGGTGGAGTTCTATCGCAGCCCGGCCCGCGTGCAATGGACGCCGACCGGAACCAACGTGCCGGACTATCCGCGTCTCGCACAGTTGTGGTGGAGCCACATTGCTGAAGCCGCCAGCGGCGAGAAAACCCCGCAACAGGCACTCGACGGTCTGGCCAAGGATCAGGACGCCATCATGTCCCGCCTGGAACGCTCGAAAGCCCAAGCCACCTGCGCCCCGAAAATGAACCCCGAGCGCGACGCGCAATACTGGTTCGATCAACCGGGTGCTCCGAAACCGAAACTGGAAAACGAGAAGCCGAAAGGCGAGACCGTGAGCTACGCCGAACTGCTGAAATCGTGGGAGGCGGCGCGTAAGTAAACTGGTGGGACTGTGAAAGACGAACGGCACTGGAAGGTGCCGTTTTTCTTTGGTGTCTGTGATACCGCAATCGCGGGCAGGCTCGCTCCCACAGGATTGGTGGCATACCCAGAACTTGCGAAAAATCGCTAGTTGCTCCAATCACTGTAGGAAGTGGGTTGTTGGCTTCTGTGAAATTTCCTATTCGTTGTTTCGGCAATGCCATCGGGATTGCTGCCAGCATGCGTCCCGCCGTCTCATTCGTCCTCGACCGATACGCTTTCTACTCAGTACTTCTGCAGGAAGGAGAGGGAAGGCAATTCAAATCGATGACAATAAGGACGTTGCACATGAATGCTCTTCTGTACCCTTCATCCACCTCCGAAGTCGAGATCATCACCACATCACATGGCTGCATGTTGTTAGTGGTGCGTGAAGGCGTACCGATGGCCGAGGGTTTTCTGCCTTGCATCGAGCAAGGAGAACCTCAATGAACGAAGGGCATTTCATTGGTCAGCATGACAAGACCACCTGTGGCGGCACAGTCCTGGATGGCGACACCAGTTTCATGTGGTATGGCATCGCCCATGCACTAGAAGGTGACCGGGTCACTTGCGGTAAGGATGGGAATACCTATCAGATCGTCGGTGGCATCTCGCACATGATCAGCCACGGCAAAGCCATGGCAGGCACGCTGGACAGCCACAGCAATTGCCCTTGTAGAGCTCAGCTGATTCCATCGGTGGTTACGGCCAGCTATCGAAACGAGGATTCTGCTCCGCCAATGGGCAGGGCCTTTGTACAGCCAGCTAATCAGTCCGAAAAAGTAAAGGCGACAGAATCCCGACTGGCTGAGCCAACGCTTGCACGGAAAACCTCAACCGCACCCGGCGACCCCGGTAAAACCCCACGCTGTAATCACCCGGATCAAATGGAAGAGCTTGCCGTCTACATTGCTGGAGAGATGAACCGAAATATCCTGCATCCAGCCGTGTTGAAAATGAAAGAGCTGCTCAACTACGACAGTAGCGCGGCTGCCAGGCAATTTCAGGAGCTACCGTGGTATGCCAGACTGGCCGGATCACCGAATTTCAACGCTATCGCATTGACGAAGAAGGTTGAAGCGATGGCGATTTGGACTAAACAAGTGGGTCAGGATATGGAGTGGGACCACAAGCCAAAGCTTCGGGAACGATTCCCCGGAGTCAGGCACAAGCAAGGGGGGTATCTCTATTACTACGATATTTGGTCGAACATCCACTACGGTTACGTCGGAATTATAGGGGGACTTTCCGATCGCTTGCTGCTAGACGGCGCAGGGGCTGAACAAATTGCATCAGATGCCCTGCGCAAGGCGGAAGAGTTACGAATAATCCCCAAAAAGAACAGAGCACTTCCTGGTCCTCGTCCCACGGCCAGTCCTTGGACTCAACTGCGATCATGGGATGATGTAGCTGATAGAGTGTCGATAGGTATCGGTATAAAACTTGCCAATCTGTACCCTGATGGCGGAATAACAGCGCAGATCATCATGAATAAAGTGTTGGCAGTAGCTCCAAAGGACTGGGGAGACGGAGTCAGTGTCCACATCTGTCAATAAACCACGATTCCGGTACATAAGATGGCTCTGGATTCCATTGCTCCCACTACTCCTGCCGCTGCTGGTGTTGTGTTTGATCGCCCTATGGAATATTTATGTTCTACCCAGCGCAACCGTAAATTACTCCAAGGATGCCAAGCAGGTATTGCGGTACACATGGAATGTCAAAGATCGAATATACCGGGGACGGATATCTCCCGGAGATGCAGTCAGTGACCACGGATATCTAATTCCGGATACCCATTTTTTCATGGAGTTTTCGTGGGCTGTCGAAAACGAGCGTTGGCATTGCATCAGCATCACACCGAAGTGGCCCAACACGGATATCTTCCTCGACGCTGACGGCAACATTGATATCCAGAAAGGGAGTGTTCTTGATGGAGTCAGGCTGAAAGAGTGTCAATGGGATTTGGTGAAACCATAATCACGAACGGCACTGCAAGGTGCCGTTTTTTGTTGCGGTGACTATGTCACCACAATCGCGAGCAAGCTCCCAAAATGGATTTATGCCGTATTCAAAATCTGCGGGCAGACTCACAACCTGTGGGAGCATGGTCCGGGCGGCGTTCCGAAAATGGGGTCGGCTCAGTCACCCACATTCATCAACCGAGCCTGGGTAACCGGGCAATGACCCAGTAGCTTCAGATTCGAGAGCCTCGAACGCATCAAGGATCTCATCAGGCAGCGGCGTGTCGTAGTCTCCGGGGAGTACAAGCTTGTCCTTCATTGCACCAATTCGCTTGTTATGTAACTGCTCTGCCTCTATCGCTTGATTCGACTCCAACGCTACCAATTGCTCGACTGAGAGAGGTTGCGGCTTCGGCAGTTTGAGCTTGTGCGTACGCAACGTGAGCTTGCCCTGGCGCTCGTCGGCCAAGTCGTCGAGGCCGTGTAACAGTTCGGAAAAAACGTCACGTCCTATTGTTCTTCCCCGCGTTGATTTATTAACTCTGAGGCCATTGAAGATAAAGCCAAATGATCAATACGGGATGTAGGACGGCCCTGAGTAGTGTGCAAGATCGTTCCGGGATTTCCGAAAGAGGGCAGGGCAGCGGTAACAAATCCCACAAACGCAAAAACGGCACCCGAAGGTGCCGTTTCTGTTTTCTACCGAGTGTCGCTCAAGCGATCAACCCACCAGCCCCGATTGCTGAACCAGGTTCAGCAGCGGTTGTGGGTAGACGCCGAGGAAGAACGCGACCAGAGCGATGGCCAGCAGCATCACGCCGCCTGCTTTCTGTTCCCAGTGCAGTTGCGCATCGTGGCGACGCAGGTTCGGTTCGATCAGGTACAGGGTGACCATGACACGCAGGTAGTAGAACACGCCGATGGCGCTGCCCAGTACCAGCGAGCCAACCAGCCACCATTGATGCGACTCGACGCCAGTAGCGATGATGTAGAACTTGCCGATGAAGCCCGCGGTCAGCGGAATACCGGCCAGGGAGAGCATCATCACGGTCAGTACGGCGGTCAGGTACGGACGGCGCCAGAACAGGCCCCGGTATTCGTACAGGGCGTCGGCGTCACGGCCGTTGTACGGCGAGGACATCAGGGTGATCACGCCGAAGGCGCCGAGGCTGGTGATCACGTAGGTGACCAGGTACACGCCGATGGCTTCCACGGCCAGGCCTTTGCTCGCCACCAGGGCGATCAGCAGGTAACCGAAGTGAGCGATGGACGAGTAACCCAGCAGACGCTTGAGGTTGCTCTGGGTCAGTGCCAGCAGGTTACCGAACAGGATCGACGCGATGGCGATGATGGTCAGCACATCACTCAGGATGCCGCTGCTTGCCGCTGGCGAGATCT
Organism: Pseudomonas sp. Sample_16; assembly: GCF_004307665.1. Classification (NCBI taxonomy): domain Bacteria; kingdom Pseudomonadati; phylum Pseudomonadota; class Gammaproteobacteria; order Pseudomonadales; family Pseudomonadaceae; genus Pseudomonas; species Pseudomonas sp. Sample_16. Next base: position 41,610 of record NZ_RCOB01000200.1, on the reverse strand, counting down.
GGAACAGACGCACCATCACCGCGAACACGGCAACCTTGGAAGCGGTAGCGAGGAACGCTGCAACCGGCGCCGGAGCACCTTCGTAAACGTCCGGGGTCCAGAGGTGGAACGGGACCAGCGACAGCTTGAATGCCAGGCCGATCAGCATCATGCCCAGGCCCAGTTGTGCCAGCGAGCTTGGCAGACCGGTAGCCGCCAATGCCTGACCGATGCCGACGAAGCTCAGGGAACCCGAGTCTGCGTACAGCAGCGCCATACCGAACAACAGGAATGCAGAACCGGCGGCCGACAGCACCATGTACTTGATGCCGGCTTCCAGCGAGCGCTTGTTGAAGAAGGCATAGGCCACCAGACCATAGACCGGCACCGACAGCAGTTCCAGGCCGATGAACAACCCGGCCAGGTGCTGCGCGCTGACCAGAACCAGGCCACCGGCGGCAGCCATCAGGATCAGCAGGTACAGTTCTTCACGGTTGCCCGGGTAACCCGAACCGCCATCGCCGAGGTAGGCGTGGGCGAGGGTGACACAGGCGAGGGTGGCGACCAGGATCAGCGCCATGTACAGGCAGGCGAAGGTGTCGATTTGCAGCAATGGGGTCACGGCCAGAGGCGCAACCTTCAGAGCCGGCAGGATCGACAGCAAAGCCAGGTTCAGACCCGCCACGGAAATCAGGAAGGTCTGCGAGTGGTTGCGGCGCCAGGCGATCGCCAGCATCACCACGATGATCGTGGCGCTGGTGATCAACAACGGCGCAAGCGCGATAAAGTGTTGAGTCGTGAATTCCATAGCGCTCTTACCGGGCCGAAGCGAGTTGAGTGAAGGCGGTGCCGAGCCATTGCTGCACGCCATGCATCGTAGCGGCAGAGGTATCGAGGAACGGTTGTGGGTACACGCCGAGGTAGATCAGCAGTGCAGCCAGACCGACCACCATGATCAGTTCGCGACCGTCCATGCCATGCAGTACCGCGTCCGATTTGGCCGGACCGAAGTACGCACGGTGGATCATGATCAGCGAGTAGACCGAACCGAACACCAGGCCGGTGGTGGCGATGATGGTGACCCATGGAGCGATCGGGAAACTGCCGATCAGGATCAGGAACTCACCGACGAAGTTACCGGTACCCGGCAGACCCAACGACGCTGCTGCAAAGAACAGGCTGAGGGCCGGCAGGTAAGCGATCTTCGACCACAGGCCACCCATTTCACGCATGTCGCGGGTGTGGGTGCGTTCGTACAGTTGGCCACTCAGGATAAAGAGTGCCGCGGCCGACAGACCGTGCGCCAGCATCTGCATCACTGCACCTTGCAGTGCCAGTTGGCTGCCGGAGTAGATGCCGATCAGTACGAAGCCCATGTGGGAAACGGACGAGAAGGCGATCAGGCGCTTGATGTCGGTTTGTGCGAAAGCCAGGAACGCGCCGTAGAAAATCCCGATCAGACCCAGGGTCATGGCGATCGGCGCGAACTCGGCCGAGGCATTCGGGAACAGCGGCAGGGCGAAACGCAACAGGCCGTAGGCAGCGGTCTTCAGCAAGATACCGGCGAGGTCGACAGAACCTGCGGTCGGTGCCTGGGCGTGAGCATCAGGCAGCCAGGAGTGGAACGGTACGACTGGCAGCTTGACCGCGAAGGCGATGAAGAAGCCGAGCATCAGGATGTACTCGGTGGTCATCGACATCTTGGTTTTCAACAGGTCGGCGTAGTTGAAAGTAATCACGCCGGTTTCGTTGAAGTTGACCAGCACCAGGCCGAGGATCGCCACCAACATGATCAGGCCGGAAGCCTGAGTGAAGATGAAGAACTTGGTCGCTGCGTAGATCCGGGTTTTCTTGCCGTCCGAAGAACTGTGACCCCAGAGCGCGATGAGGAAGTACATCGGCACCAGCATCATTTCCCAGAAGAAGAAGAACATGAACAGGTCGAGGGCGAGGAACACGCCGACGACACCGCCCAGGATCCACATCAGGTTCAGGTGGAAAAAGCCAACGTGACGCTGGATCTCTTTCCACGAGCAGAGTACCGAAAGTACACCTAGCAGACCGGTCAGCATGATCATCAACAGCGACAGGCCATCGAGGGCCAGGTGCACGTTGATGCCAAACCGCTGGATCCAGACGTGCTTGAACTCAAGCGCCCAGGTCGGGTCGGCGCCAGGCGCCGGGGCAAATGAATAATCACCGTTGGCCCACAGCCAGAGGCCGAGGCAAAGCAACAGGGACATGGTGATCAGCGCAATCCAGCGGGGGAGGGTGGCGCCGAAGCGCTCACCCATCCAGCACAGCAGGCCGCCGATGAAGGGGATCAGGATTAGCCAAGGCAGAATCATGACGGGCTCGTTTCCTTTCGCAAATTCGCAAGGTTCATATCAGACCGCTACCAGCACGACGGCGCCAATAACCAGCACGGCACCAGCAGCCATCGAGGCGGCATACCAACGCAGTTGACCGGTCTCGGTACGGCTCAGGGCGGTGTGACCGCCTTTGGCCATGCGCGGGATCAAACCGATGGTCTGATCGAGCGGGTCTTTGCGCAGGATGTGGCTGATCGCCAGGTAAGGCTTGACGAACAGTTTGTCGTAGATCCAGTCGAAGCCCCAGGCAGCGAACCACCAGGCCGAAAGGAAACGGCCGATGCCGCTGTTGGCGATGGCGGTGACGAAGCGACGCTTGCCGAGGAACAGCAGCGCGGCCAGCAGGATACCGGCCAGGGCGATGGCGCCCGAAGCGATTTCCAGGCTGTGCTTGGCTTCGCCGCCGGCATGGCCGACGCTTTGCGGCAGCACACCGTGCAGCGGTGGAACGATCATTGCGCCGATGAAAGTCGACAGTATGATCAGCACCGACAGTGGCAGCCAGTGGGCAATGCCGTGACCGGCGTGGGCTTCGGTCTTCGCTTCACCGTGGAACGCGATGAAGATCAGGCGGAAGGTGTACAACGAGGTCATGAACGCGCCGACCAGACCTGCATACAGTAGACCTTCGTTACCGCTGGCGAACGCTTCCCAGAGGATTTCGTCCTTGGAGTAGAAGCCCGCGGTGACCAGAGGCAGGGCCGCCAGGGCCGCGCCGCCGACGATGAAGCTGGCGTAGGCCAGTGGCAGCTTCTTCCACAGACCACCCATCTTGAAGATGTTCTGCTCGTGGTGGCAGGCAACGATCACCGCACCGGAAGCAAGGAACAGCAGGGCCTTGAAGAAGGCGTGGGTCATCAGGTGGAAGATCGCGCCATCCCAGGCGCCGACACCCAGGGCCAGGAACATGTAGCCGATCTGGCTCATGGTCGAGTAGGCGAGGATACGCTTGATGTCGGTCTGGACCAGGGCTGCGAAGCCAGCCAGAACCAGGGTCACGCCACCAACGATGCCCACCAGGTGCAGGATTTCCGGCGCCAGGGTGAACAGGCCGTGGGTACGGGCAATCAGGTAAACGCCTGCTGTCACCATGGTTGCAGCGTGGATCAGTGCCGAAACCGGCGTTGGACCGGCCATCGCGTCTGCCAGCCAGGTTTGCAGCGGCAGTTGTGCGGATTTACCGACAGCGCCACCGAGCAGCATCAGGGTGGCCATGACCATCCAGAAGTCGCCGGCCTGGAATTTCTGCGGTGCCAGCACCAGCAGTTCCTGGACGTTCAGCGTGCCCAGTTGGGCAAACAGAATGAACAGGCCGATGGCCATGAACACGTCACCGATTCGGGTCACGATGAAGGCTTTGAGTGCAGCGTTACCGTTGTTGCGGTTGCTGTAGTAGAAACCGATCAACAAGTACGAGCACAGGCCCACGCCTTCCCAACCGAAGTACAGGAACAACAGGTTATCGCCCAGCACCAGGAACAGCATGCTGGCGATAAACAGGTTGGTGTAGGCGAAGAAGCGCGAGTAACCGGCTTCACCGCGCATGTACCAGGATGCGAACAGGTGGATCAGGAAGCCGACGCCGACAACCACGCCGAGCATGGTCACGGACAGGCCGTCCAGATACAGCGCGAAGTTCGGCGTGAAGCCTTCCACCGCCATCCACTGCCACAACACCTGGGTGTAGTGGCCGCCTTCTGGCGGGGCGACGTTGAATTGCCAGATCACGTAGGCGGTAACGATTGCCGACAGACCGATGGAGCCCACGCCGATCAGCGCGGCCAGGTTTTCCGAGAGGCGTCCACGGGAGAACGACAGCAGCAGAAAACCAATGAGAGGGAATACGAAAGTCAGAAAGAGTAGGTTCATCCGCGCATCTCACTGGCAGCGTCGATATCGAGCGTGTGGAAGCGGCGATACAGTTGCAACAGGATCGCCAGGCCAATACTGGCCTCGGCGGCTGCCAGGCTGATCACCAGGATGAACATGATCTGTCCATCCGGCTGCGCCCAGCGGCTACCGGCAACGATGAACGCCAGTGCAGAGGCGTTCATCATCACTTCAAGACTCATCAACACGAACAAAATGTTGCGACGGACCATCAGGCCGACCAGGCCGAGGCAGAACAGGATGCCGGCGACCGCCAGACCATGCTCCATGGGGATAGCAGGCATCGTCATTGCTCCTTGGCTTCGTTGCGGCCCAAGTGGAACGCCGTGACGGCTGCGGCGAGCAGCAGCATCGAGGCGAGTTCGACCACCAGCAGGTAAGGACCGAACAGGCTGATGCCCACGGCCTTGGCGTCTACGGTGGTGTGGCCGATGGCTTCACCGCTCTGGTGGGAGAACAGCACGTACAGCAGTTCAACCAGCAGCAGCGCGGCGAGGGCGACGGGGCCGCCCCAGATACCGGGCTTGAGCCAGACGCGCTCTTGCTGAACCGAGGCCGGGCCAAGGTTCAGCATCATCACCACGAACACGAACAGCACCATGATGGCGCCAGCGTAGGCGATCACTTCCAGGACACCGGCAAACGGTGCGCCGAGGGCGAAGAACGTCATGGCCACGGCGATCAGCGAAATGATCAGGTAGAGCAGGGCGTGCACAGGGTTGGTGTTGGTGATCACGCGGAGCGTGGACACTACAGCGATACCCGATGCAAAATAGAAAGCGAATTCCATCTTTCTTCCTTAAGGCAGCAAGCTCTTCACGTTGATCGGTTCGGCTTCATTCTGCGCGGAGCCTTTCGGCTTCCCGGCAATCGCCATACCTGCAACACGATAGAAGTTGTAATCAGGGTTTTTGCCGGGGCCGGAGATCAGCAGATCTTCTTTCTCGTAAACCAGGTCCTGACGTTTGAACTCGGCCATTTCGAAATCCGGCGTGAGCTGGATCGCGGTGGTCGGGCAGGCTTCCTCGCAGAGGCCGCAGAAAATGCAGCGCGAGAAGTTGATGCGGAAGAAGTCCGGGTACCAGCGACCGTCTTCGGTTTCAGCTTTCTGCAGCGAGATGCAGCCGACCGGGCACGCCACGGCGCACAGGTTGCAGGCTACACAGCGCTCTTCACCGTCGGGGTCGCGGGTCAGGACGATACGGCCACGGTAGCGCGGCGGCAGGTAGACCGGTTCTTCCGGGTACTGCAGCGTGTCGCGCTTGCGGAAGGCGTGGCCGAAGATCATCACCAGGCTGCGAAGCTGGGTGTAGAGGCCATGCACGATGTCAAATATGTACTTCATGATTCTCTATCCTCACTGAGCCGCGACGGCGGGCGTGTTGAGCAACACGATCGCAGCGGTCACCAGCATGTTGACGAGGGTCAGCGGCAAGCAGAACTTCCAGCTGAAATCCATCACTTGGTCATACCGTGGGCGCGGAATCGAAGCGCGCAACAGGATGAAGATCATGATGAAGAACGCGGTTTTCAGTGCAAACCAGATGAACGGGATCTGCGGCAGAATGCCGAACGGACCGTGCCAGCCACCGAAGAACAGGGTCACCAGCAGCGCCGAGATCAGCACGATGCCGATGTACTCGCCGACGAAGAACATGCCCCATTTCATGCCGGCGTATTCAATGTGGTAACCGTCGGCCAGTTCCTGCTCCGCTTCCGGCTGGTCGAACGGGTGACGGTGAGTCACGGCCACGCCAGCGATGAAGAAGGTCAGGAAACCGAAGATCTGCGGAATGATGAACCACAGGTTCTGCGCCTGGTATTCAACGATGTCGCGCATGTTGAACGAGCCGACCTGGATCACGATACCCATCAGCGACAGGCCCATGAACACTTCGTACGACACGGTCTGGGCCGAGGCACGCAAGCTGCCCAACAGGGCGAACTTGTTGTTGCTCGACCAGCCGGCGAACAGCACCGCGTAGACCGACAGGCCAGCCATGGCGAAGAAGAACAGGATGCCGATGTTGATGTCCGCCACGCCCCAGGTCGGGGTGATCGGGATGATCGCGAAGGCAATCAGCAGGGCGCTCATGGCGACTACCGGTGCCAGGGTGAAGATCATCTTGTCGGCGAATGGAGGCGTCCAGTCTTCCTTGAAGAACATCTTGATCATGTCGGCGGCGATCTGGAAAGCGCCGAACGGACCGACGCGGTTCGGACCGTAACGGTCCTGCCAGAGGGCGAGCAAGCGACGCTCGACCCAGCTCAGCAGAGCACCGCAGACCACCACGGCAAGCAGAATCACCACGGCCTTGAGGACCGCGATGATCACGTCGATCACTTCAGGAGTGAACAAGGTCATTGCGCTGCCTCCTGCAGACCGTCAACGGATTTGCCAAAGATCGCTGGCGGAATGCCGGCGATGCCCGCAGGCAATGCAACCAGACCAGCGCCCAGCTCTTCATTGATGCGCAGCGGCAGACGCAAGGTCTGGCCTGCCACGTTCAGGCTCAGCATGGCACCGTCGTTGACACCCAGGCGGTCGGCTTCGGACTTGGCCAGTGCAACGTAGGCTGCTGGAATACGTTCCTGAACCGGCGCGGCTTTCGAAGAGTTTTCTTCGCTGCCGAACAGGTGGAAGAACGGTACAACCTGCCAGGTACCCTGGGCCGGGTTAAAGGCGCGCGGAACACTGGCGAACCAGTTCAGCGAATCACCGGTGCTTTCGATCAGGCGGGTGCCCGGGTCGCCAGCGCGGATGTGACCGCCGACTTCGTCCTGGAACTTGTTCCAGGCCTGCGGCGAGTTCCAGCCCGGAGACCAGGCGAACGGCACTTGCTGACGCGGTTCGGCGGAGCCCGAGTAACCTTCCATCGAGAAGGCGAATGCGGTGTCCTTGTCCTGCGGGGTACGCGGTTCGTGCACGCTGATGTCGGCGCGCATGGCGGTACGACCGGAGTAGCGCAGCGGTTCACGGGCCAGTTTCATGCCCTTGATGCGGAACGCGGCGGACGGTGCGGCGTCGACGATGCGGTTCAGGATCGAAGTGCTGGAAGCGACAGCGGCGGTGACGTGGTCCAGTTGGGTCCAGTCGATCGGCTGGTTCAGCAGGGTCGCGCGCAGGGCATGCAGCCAGCGCCAGCCTTCGTGAACCAGGATGCTCGCGTCCATGTACTTCGGATCGAAGACCTGGAAGAAGCGCTGGGCGCGGCCTTCCTGGCTGACCAGGGTACCGTCGCCTTCAGCGAAGCTGGCGGCTGGCAGCACCAGGTGCGCGCGATCGCTGGTGGCGGTCTTCTGATGGTCGGCAACGATGACCACTTTCGCGGCAGTCAGCGCGGCATCGACACGGGCCTTGTCGGTACGGGTGTACAGATCGTTTTCCAGCACGACGATGGCGTCGGCCTTGCCATCGATCACCGCTTGCAGCGCGGCGTCGACCGATTCGCCACCGAGCATGGCCAGGCCGAGGCTGTTGGCTTCAGGCACGATCAGGCTGATGGAACCGTTCTTCTCACGCAGCTTCAAGGCCTTGGCGATGTTCGCGGCGGCTTCGATCAGGGCTTTGGAGCCCAGGGAAGTACCGGCGATGATCAGCGGGCGCTTGGCCGCGAGCAGGGCATCGGCGATGCGCTGGGCCAGTTCGAGCGCTTCAGCGTCCAGGCCTTCAACGGCTGGAGCGCTGGTGTCGAGGGCGTGAGCCACGGCGAAACCGATACGGGCCAGATCGTCCGGAGCGGCGTGAACGCACTCTTCGGCGATGTCGTCGAGCTTGGTTTCAGCCAGGCTGGCGATGAACAGCGGGTTCAGCGCGTGCTGGCCGATGTTCTTCACGGCGGCGTCGAGCCAAGGCTGAACGCGCATGGCGTCGGCCATGTCTTCGGCCTTGCCTTTGACCGACTGACGCAGCGACAGCGCAACACGGGCGGCAGTCTGGGTCAGGTCTTCACCGAGGACGAAAATCGCATCGTGGTCTTCGATGTCACGCATGTTCGGCACTGGCAACGGGCTGTCTTTCAGCACTTGCAGGACCAGACGGATGCGCTCCAGTTCGCCGGCTTCGATACCCGAATAGAAGTGCTCGGCACCGACCAGTTCGCGCAACGCGTAGTTGCTTTCGAGGCTGGCGCGAGGCGAGCCGATACCGACGATGTTGCGACCGCGCAGCAGGTCGGCGGCTTTATCCAGCGCTTCGTCGAGGCTCAGTTTGGTGCCGTTGGCCAGCAGTGGCTGACGTGGGCGGTCTTCGCGGTTGACGTAGCCATAGCCGAAACGGCCACGGTCGCACAGGAAGTACTGGTTCACCGAACCGTTGTAACGGTTTTCGATGCGACGCAGTTCACCGTAACGTTCGCCCGGGGAAATGTTGCAACCGCTGGAGCAGCCATGGCAGATGCTCGGCGAGAACTGCATGTCCCATTTACGGTTGTAGCGTTCGGAGTGAGTCTTGTCGGTGAACACACCGGTCGGGCAGACCTCGGTGAGGTTGCCGGAGAACTCGCTTTCCAGGGTGCCGTCTTCAACGCGACCGAAGTAAACGTTGTCGTGGGCGCCGAATACACCGAGGTCGGTGCCGCCGGCGTAGTCCTTGTAGAAGCGCACGCAGCGGTAGCAAGCGATGCAGCGGTTCATCTCGTGGGAAATGAACGGGCCCAGTTGCTGGTTCTGGTGGGTACGCTTGGTGAAGCGGTAACGGCGCTCGTTGTGGCCGGTCATTACCGTCATGTCTTGCAGGTGGCAGTGACCGCCTTCTTCACAGACCGGGCAGTCGTGAGGGTGGTTGGTCATCAGCCATTCGACAACACTGGCGCGGAACGCCTTGGACTCTTCATCTTCGATGGAGATCCAGGTGTTGTCGGTGGCAGGGGTCATGCAGGACATGACGATACGACCACGGGTGTCGTTCTCGTCGGTGTACTGCTTGACCGCGCACTGGCGGCAAGCGCCAACGCTGCCGAGGGCAGGGTGCCAGCAGAAATAAGGGATATCGAGGCCTAGCGACAGACATGCCTGTAACAGGTTGTCTGCCCCATCGACTTCGAGCTCTTTGCCGTCTACGTGGATAGTGGCCATGGTTCAAAGTTCTTCGTTGGCCCGGTGTCAGCGGGCGTGGCTAATGGAATCTTGTTGTCCGCGTGAATCAACACAGCCGCTTACGGCGTCATCACACGAAAAGCGAAGGGCACGGACCCTTCGCTTCTTTAAGCGTTTACGCGCCGACTACGATCGGCCTCGCCAGAGGCGGGACGGCGGCGCTGACAGGCGCGATACCGGCTTCGAACTCATGGCGGAAGTATTTGATTGCGCTGCCCAACGGCTCCACGGCGCCCGGTGCGTGAGCACAGAAGGTCTTGCCCGGGCCGAGGAAACCGACCAGACCCAGCAGGGTCTCGATGTCGCCCGGCTGGCCCTTGCCCTGTTCGATGGCCATCAGGAGCTTGACGCTCCATGGCAGACCATCGCGGCACGGGGTGCAGAAACCGCAGGATTCGCGAGCGAAGAACTGCTCCATGTTGCGCAGCAGGGACACCATGTTGACGCTGTCGTCCACCGCCATGGCCAGGCCGGTACCCATACGGGTGCCCACTTTGGCGATGCCGCCGGCGTACATTTGGGCGTCCAGGTGTTCCGGCAACAGGAAGCCGGTACCGGCGCCGCCTGGCTGCCAGCACTTGAGCTTGTAACCGTCGCGCATGCCGCCGGCGTAGTCTTCGAACAGTTCGCGACCGGTGACGCCAAAAGGCAGTTCCCACAGACCCGGATTCTTGACCTTGCCGGAGAAGCCCATGAGCTTGGTGCCCATGTCTTCACTGCCTTCGCGGGCCAACGATTTGTACCAGTCCACGCCGTCGGCAATGATCGCCGGCACGTTGCACAGGGTCTCGACGTTGTTCACGCAAGTCGGCTTGCCCCACACGCCAACGGCGGCAGGGAAGGGCGGCTTGGAGCGCGGGTTGGCGCGGCGGCCTTCGAGGGAGTTGATCAGTGCGGTTTCTTCACCGCAGATATAACGCCCGGCACCGGTGTGGACGAACAGCTCGAAATCAAAACCCGAACCCAGAATGTTCTTGCCCAGCAGGCCCGCGGCCTTGGCTTCTTCCACGGCACGGTTCAGGTGCTTGGCGGCAGTGGTGTATTCGCCACGCAGGAAGATGTAGCCACGGTAGGTTTTCAGTGCGCGGGCACTGATCAGCATGCCTTCGATCAGCAGATGGGGCAGTTGCTCCATCAGCATGCGGTCTTTCCAGGTGTTGGGCTCCATTTCATCCGCGTTGCACAGCAGGTAGCGGATGTTGATGGATTCGTCCTTGGGCATCAGGCCCCACTTCACGCCAGTGGGGAAGCCTGCACCGCCGCGACCCTTGAGGCCGGAATCTTTCACGGTCTGGACGATGTCGTCCTGAGCCATGTCGGCGAAGGCCTTGCGCGCAGCGGCGTAGCCGTTCTTGGCCTGGTACTCGTCGAGCCATACGGCTTCGCCGTCGTCACGCAGACGCCAGGTGAGCGGGTGAGTCTCGGCCGAACGCTTGATGCGGTTGGCCGGGCCGAAAGAAGTCAGGGTCATACGTAGCCCTCGAGCAATTTGGCAACGCCTGCTGGCTGCACATCACCGAACGTGTCGTCGTCGATCATCAACGCCGGCGCCTTGTCGCAGTTGCCGAGGCAGCAGACCGGCAGCAGGGTGAAACGACCGTCGGCGGTGGTTTGACCCAGGCCGATGCCGAGCTTGCTCTGGATTTCGCTGACCACCGACTCGTGGCCACCGATGTAGCAGACCATGCTGTCGCAGACGCGAATGATGTGACGGCCCACCGGCTGACGGAAGATCTGGCTATAGAACGTCGCCACGCCTTCAACGTCGCTCGCCGGGATACCGAGGATCTCGCCAATGGCGTACAGAGCGCCGTCCGGCACCCAGCCACGTTCCTTCTGGACGATCTTCAGGGCTTCGATCGACGCCGCGCGCGGGTCTTCGTAGTGATGCAACTCGTGCTCGATGGCCGAGCGCTCGGTTTCACTCAAGGTGAAACGGTCTGTCTGGATAAGCGTGCTGTTCATGCTTAGCGGTCCACGTCGGCCATAACGAAATCGATACTACCCAGGTACGCGATCAAGTCCGCGACCATGCTGCCTTTGATCACCGAAGGGATCTGCTGCAGGTGCGGGAAGCTTGGGGTACGAATCCGGGTGCGGTAGCTCATGGTGCCGCCATCGCTCGTCAGGTAATAACTGTTGATGCCCTTGGTCGCTTCGATCATCTGGAAGGATTCGTTGGCCGGCATGACCGGGCCCCACGAAACTTGCAGGAAGTGCGTGATCAGGGTTTCGATGTGCTGCAGGGTGCGCTCTTTCGGCGGCGGCGTGGTCAGCGGGTGATCCGCCTTGTACGGGCCTTCCGGCATGTTGCGCATGCACTGCTCGATGATCTTGATGCTCTGGCGCATTTCTTCGACGCGCACGATGCAGCGGTCGTAGGCATCGCCATTGGCAGCCAGCGGCACTTCGAATTCGAAGTTCTCGTAACCCGAGTACGGACGCGCTTTACGCAGGTCGAAGTCGCACCCGGTGGCACGCAGGCCGGCACCGGTGACGCCCCATTCCAGGGCTTGTTTGGTGTTGTAGTCGGCGACGCCGATGGTCCGGCCACGCAGGATGCTGTTGTCCAGTGCGGCTTTCTGGTATTCGTCCAGACGCTTGGGCATCCACTCGACGAAATCCTTCACCAGTTTTTCCCAGCCGCGCGGCAGGTCGTGGGCGACGCCACCGATGCGGTACCAGGCCGGGTGCAGACGGAAACCGGTGATGGCTTCGATCACCGTGTACGCCTTCTGGCGGTCGGTGAAGGTGAAGAACACCGGGGTCATGGCGCCGACGTCCTGGATGTAGGTACCCAGGAACAGCAGGTGGCTGGTGATCCGGAAGAACTCGGCCATCATGATGCGGATGACGTCGACTTTCTCCGGCACCTTGATGCCGGCCAGCTTCTCGACCGAGAGCACGTACGGCAGGTTGTTCATCACGCCGCCGAGGTAGTCGATACGGTCGGTGTACGGGATGAAGCTGTGCCAGGACTGACGCTCGGCCATTTTCTCGGCGCCACGGTGGTGGTAACCGATGTCCGGAACGCAATCGACGATTTCTTCACCGTCCAGCTGCAGGATGATGCGGAACGCACCGTGCGCCGAAGGGTGGTTCGGACCGAGGTTGAGGAACATGTAGTCCTCGTTCGGGCCGGAACGTTTCATGCCCCAGTCTTCTGGCTTGAAGCGCGCGGCTTCTTCCTCGAGCTGTTGCTTGGCCAGGGTCAGGCTGAACGGATCGAATTCGGTGGCGCGCGCCGGGAAGTCCTTGCGCAGCGGGTGACCTTCCCAGGTCGGCGGCATCATGATGCGCGACAGGTGAGGGTGGCCTTTGAAGTCGATGCCGTACATGTCCCAGACTTCACGCTCGTACCAGTTGGCGTTCGGCCAGATGCTGGTGACGGTCGGCAAGCTGAGGTCGCTCTCGGACAAGGCGACCTTGATCATCACGTCACTATTACGTTCGATCGACAGCAAGTGGTAGAACACGGAGAAATCGGCGCCGCTTGGCAACCCTTGACGCTTGGTGCGCAGACGCTCGTCCACGCCGTGCAGGTCATAAAGCATGACGTACGGCTTGGGCAGGTTACGCAGGAACGTCAGGACTTCGACGAGTTTGGCGCGGGCAACCCAAAGCACCGGCATGCCGGTGCGGGTAGGCTGGGCGGTGAACGCCTCCGGGCCAAAACGGTTGTTCAGTTCGACGACCACATCCTGGTCGTCTGCCTTGTAAGGCGGGATGTACAGAGCACTGCCTGTAGTCATGGTTATTTATCGCTTTCGGTCAACGTAAAGAATGAAGCCAGTTTCTCGTTCTATAAAAGAAGCAGATCTGGATCAGACTTCGTCGGGGCTGCGCAGGTTGGTGACTGCGATTCGCTGTTCGCGGCGCTTGTCCTTCTCGGAAGGCATCTCGGCGCGGTATACGCCTTGATCACCAACGACCCAGGAAAGCGGACGACGCTCCTGTCCAATCGACTCCTGCAACAGCATCAGGCCTTGCAGGAAAGCTTCAGGACGGGGCGGGCAGCCAGGCACGTAGACGTCCACGGGCAGGAACTTGTCCACCCCTTGAACGACAGAGTAGATGTCGTACATGCCACCGGAGTTGGCGCACGAACCCATGGAAATGACCCATTTGGGTTCGAGCATTTGCTCGTAGAGACGCTGAATGATCGGCGCCATCTTGATGAAGCAGGTACCGGCGATAACCATGAAATCCGCCTGACGCGGCGATGCCCGGATAACTTCGGCGCCAAAGCGCGCGATGTCGTGGGGCGCCGTGAAGGCGGTGGTCATTTCCACATAGCAGCACGAAAGGCCGAAGTTATACGGCCACAGGGAGTTCTTGCGCCCCCAGTTGATCGTGCCGTTAAGCACGTCTTCGAGCTTGCCCATGAAAATGTTTTTGTGGACTTGATCTTCTAACGGATCGGAAACGGTTTCCCGTTCGCCAATCGGATACTGCTCGTTAGGAGCATCGGGGTCGATCCTGGTGAGATTGTATTGCATTGCCAAAGCCTCATTGTTTCAGCTTCGCTTGCCGCTTGCGCCGAGCTTCCGGTGCCCAATCAAGGGCGCCCACTCGGAATAGGTAGACAAGACCTGCCAACAGAATTGCTATGAAAACGAGAGCTTCGACGAATCCGGTCCAGCCGCTTTCGCGGACGGACACAGACCATGCAAAGAGAAAGAGGGCTTCGATATCGAAGATCACGAATAGCATCGCGACCAGATAGAATTTGGCTGAGAGCCGCAAGCGGGCGCCACCTGTAGGTAGCATGCCGGACTCGAACGGTTCGTTTTTGCTGCGGCCCCAGGCTTTTGACCCAAGGAGGCTGGAGACGCCCAGCATGAAGGCACAGAGGCCGACGACGCCTAGAAGGAAAATGGCAAAGCCCCAGTTGTGGGCCATGAGTCCTGTCGCTTCGGGCATGCTGGTAATCCTTAACAGAGAGCAAAGGTCTCTGAGCTTGAAAAAGAACAAAGCAGTGACGATATGTCGCAGCAATCAATCCCGCTGATTTTATGGCTAAACACCCCGCAAGTAAAATTCCTATAGCGAAATTATTTATAGGAATAAGGACATAGCGCACCTCCAAAGCCCCGCAGCCCATGCGATGCGGGCATTAGCAGGGTTTTCATCAATTATGTTTTGTAGGGAATGTAACGAACATAGTTGTCGCCAAATGATAATCAATATTGTTTGAGTCGGTTTTCAAACTGTTTAACGGGTGAGTGGTCGGGAAGTTGTCTTACATGCGCGCTACTGCGAGCAGCGGACGGGGCATTTTTACCTTGGTTTTCCGAGCGAGAAACTGCTCTGGAACAATGTTTTTCCCTGAATCACCATCGCCCGCTCCCACAGGGTTCGGCGGTGATTGTATATCTCAGGCAAAAACGCCCCGAACCAGGTCGGGGTATCAGATGTGCGGCGTTGCGGTTGGCTTTCGGTCCGCAACGGCCAGTTGTTTAGGCCAAGCAGATCAGAGGCGACAGGTACGACCTTGCTATGCCTCGTGCCAATAGGAAAAAAACATAAAGTCTGCTGCGACTTTAAGGTTCTCTAAATACAGCTGTGCCCCCCATCAATTACCAGATCAGCACCGGTCATCCATGATGACTCATCGGATGCCAGGAGGATGGCAGCGCCCGTCATATCCGAGGGAATTCCGGCGCGCTGCATTGGAATCTCTTTTTTTCTGTTCTGCCATAGCTCTGGAGCGTCCCGCCACTGGTTGGCGTTGCCGTTGGTGGCGGTCAGTCCAGGTGAAAGGGTGTTGACCCTGATGCCATAGGGAGCCAGTTCCAAGGCACAGCTTCGTGTAAGCATCGACAGTGCTGCCTTGCTGGCTTGATACGCTGACATTCGGCTGACTGCCTTGAAGGCGCTGACCGATGAAATGTTAATGATGCTGCCGCCCTGTTTGCGTGCTATGCAATCTTTTGCAAAGCGTTGAGTTGCAAAGAAGGGGAAGCGGAGGTTGACTGCAAGGGTGCGTTCGTACTCATCGCCGCTCAGCTCCAGAAATGGAGTGCGGGTTATGAATGCGGGATTATTGACAAGTATATCTATCGGTCCGATGTCTGCGTGCGCTTTCTCGAAGAGCGCATTTACGCTACAGCTTTCGGCATCCATAAGCATGAAACTGGCCCGCTGTTCAAGACGCTCGGCTATTTCAATAACTGCACGCGCGCCGGCTTCATCAGTGCGTGCGGTAATGAAAACGTCGGCCCCCTGCGCAATGAAAGCTTCGGCTATTGCTCTTCCAATGCCTGCCGATGCGCCTGTTATTAGAGCTCGCTTACCTTTTAATCTTCCTTCCATGAAGGAACCTCCGTTTGGTGGTTGGGTGCAAATAGTTCAAGTAGGCGTAACGTTTGAATATAGAGAGGGATCTGCATTTTGCTGGCGTGGGATCTAACAAAACTATCTTGGTTTGTTACATGATAATTCAGAGCGGCGTTGGGTATAATTTCTCATCAGGATTGCACTTGCGTAAATATCTATCTGTTGAAGCTTTGTTAGTATTTCGGTTTGGTTTTGGCGAAAATTCCTACGGAACTTTCATTCGTAAATTACAGACTTTTCTGAGTTGCCGGAAAGAAATGAGTGTGTAAGGCTAATTGGGCTGGCATGAAGTGGCTGGTGTATTGAATTTTGCTGTTGTACTGGCTCTTCATGTGTCATCGGTCATAGAGAGGTCGTGTATGTCAGAGCAAAAAAATAAATATATCAACACTGCCAGATCCGTCGAAATGGGTAATCCCTCCTGGGGGCTTGCACAAGAGTCGGGGCTTACCGATTTGAGTATCGAGCATACTCGACAGGGGCGCATGCAAGACCAGAACGGTCATGAATTCATGAACATGTGCTCTTGTTCATATTTGGGGCTTGAGGTCGATGAACGTCTGGCGCGACGTGCTGCAGATTATGTGCTGAGTTGCGGTACCGTGAATTTGCCCACTTCGCGTATCCGAATAAGGTTGAAAGAGCTCGATGAGCTTGAAGACGCCTTATCTGCCCATTTCAATTGTCGAGCATTCACAGCGACTTCCTGCAGCGCGGGCATCGTCGCGTCTCTTCCCCTGCTGGCAGCCGGTATGTTTACTGATGGCCAGCGCCCCTTTTTGATCTTTGATAAACATGCCCATTTTGCACTGAACCAGGTCAAGGCCATCTGCGGTGATGAAACGCAGGTTGTCACTTGCAATCACAATGATGTCGATTTCATCGAGGATATGTGCAAGCGTCATCCTTTGGTCGCGTATGTTGCTGACGGTGCTTACAGTATGGGGGGAAGTGCGCCTATTGAGCGGCTGTTGGCTTTGCAGGACAAGTTTGGGCTGTTTCTCTACTTCGATGATTCTCATTCATTGAGCGCCTATGGCGAGCGGGGTGAAGGTTATATTCGTACTTTCCTGCCTGAGCTCAATCCGCGGACCCTGTTGGTTTATTCATTGGCCAAGGCATTTGGCGCCAATGGAGGCGGTATATTCATGTCGGAGAAGGCCAACTATCAGAAGATTTTCCGTCGTTTTGGCGGGCCAATGTCCTATTCGCAATATGTGAATCCCGCCGCTATAGGCGCTGCCATGGCTTCTCTGGATATTCACAAGACCAGTGAGCTTGGCGTTTTGCAGCAGAAGCTTAGTGCCAATATTTGCCTGTTCGACAGCTTGTTTGCGACGGAGCACGCGGGGTCGGGTCTACCGATTCGGGTTATCCCATTAGACAGTCCGGATATGGCGATTTCTGTTTCGGAGGGTGTCTTCAAACGCGGGTATTACACCTCGGCAGTATTCTTTCCCATCGTGGCCAGGAACAAATCCGGTTTGCGCGTGATGATGCGTGCAGACATGTCCCAAGAAGATGTCCGGAGCTTCTGCTCCGCTGTCCAGGCAGCGGTCAAAGAGGCCCGTCTGAACCTGAAACCTGTCCAGCGTTGAGAGGTTGCGATGTCCAATCCCACACCAAGAAGTTTGCTGTATTGCTCCGCCTTGCACCCTGAGCAATACGCCAAGAGTGCTCTGACGGATGTCATGGTGATTGATCTGGAGGACGGTGTTCCGCTCTCTGGGAAAGCTGAAGCCCGGTTGTGTGTCGAACAGTTCTATCGTTCCCGTGTTACGCAGCGTACAGCACTGCGTATCAATCCTCTGCGGGACAATCAAGGGTTGCTCGATCTGCTGCTGGTGCAATCACTTGACCAGCGGCCCGAGTTCGTTGTCCTGGCAATGACCGAAGCGGCGGCGGAGATAGAGGTGGTGCGCGCCAATTTAAGTCGTGATGGAGAAAGTCCGAAAATACTGGTCACCGTCGAAACACCGGCCTGTCTGCGGGATATTTACGCCATTGCATCGAGTGCCGATGGACTGATCTTTGGTTCCGCCGACTATGCGGCCAGCCTGGGGGTGCAGATCGGTGGCTGGAGCAACATCCTGCATGCCCGTGGGAGCATCGTCGCGGCCGCAAGCGCCGCGGGTATTCCCGCGTTCGACACCGCTTACTTCAATCTCGACGACGAGGCGGGGCTGCTGAAGGAATGCCAGGACACCCGGGAGTTGGGATTCAGTGGCAAGACCTCCATTCACCCAAGGCAGATTCCCATCATCAATGATGTGTTCACTCCTTCCATCGCTGAGTACGAACATGCTTTGGCAGTTGTGCAGGCTGCGGAGAACAGTGGTGAAAAAATCACCCGGTTGAAAAACCTCATGGTGGGACCGCCGTTTGTGAAGCAAGCCAGGAAACTTATCCAGCGCGCCCAGGAACTGGGCCTTTGAGGAGAAGGTTATGGAACCGATGATTTCGGCCCATGTACGGATCGGTGCAAATCGCTACCGGGAGTCTTATGGCTTGCACTACGAAGAGTTTGTGGTGGGGGATGTATTCGAGCACCGCCCCGGCCGAACTGTGACTGAGCTGGACAACATCTGGCAGTCACTGGTGAACATGAACAACCATCCTGCACATATCGACGTTGCTTATGCCCAGCGCACCGAATTCGGGAAATTGCTGGTCAACAGTTCGGTGACCTTGTCGATTATCAGCGGCATGACGGTAGCGACAATGAGTGCCCGGGCGATCGCAAACCTGGGCTGGGACGAAATTCGTCTGCCAAATCCGGTTTATGTCGGCGACACCTTGTACGCCGAGAGCGAGGTTGTCTCCAAGCGTGAATCCCGATCGCGTCCGGGGCAAGGCATTGTCACCATCAGGGTGATTGGTCGTAAGCAGGATGACACCCCCGTGATCACTTACCTGCGCACCTTTTTGGTTCCCAAGCAAGGGCATTCCCAAGACTACCCGGTCGGCTAGGCGTCTCGGGATGGCGATGTCGATGGATGGAGGCACTCAAGCATGAGTGCTGCCGGCTCGAGGATGGCCCGTATCTTCGAAAAGCTTTGATGGAAAAGTAAAAGCCATGCTGCTTCTTAATCGCGAAGATATCGGGCGTTGTGTCGAGTTACTAACGCTTGTTCGCGCACTCGAAAAAGCCCACCGGGGGTTTGCACTCTCGCCTCCTGTGGTTCCGCAACGTTCGATCATCACACACGAGCGACAGAAAGCATTCTCTTTGTTCATGCCGGCCTTTTTGCCCGGAAGCCAGACGCTGGGCATCAAAGTGTCGTCGTTTCATCCCGGCAACGCTATGCATGGGTTATCGGGGGTCAATGGCGCGGTTTTGCTGATCGATATCGACAGCGGGAGGTTGCTAGCCATGATTGACAGTGCAGCCCTGACGGCGATTCGTACCAGTGCCATGAGTGCCCTGGCGACGGACAAGCTCTGCCCGC
The DNA here is from genome assembly GCF_004307665.1 of Pseudomonas sp. Sample_16. NCBI lineage: Bacteria > Pseudomonadati > Pseudomonadota > Gammaproteobacteria > Pseudomonadales > Pseudomonadaceae > Pseudomonas > Pseudomonas sp. Sample_16. Next base: position 22,484 of record NZ_RCOB01000200.1, on the reverse strand, counting down.
GGGAGCGACTCAATCTGGCGGTGATCGGTGCTGGGGCTCAGGCCGCAGCGCATACCAAGGCGATGGCCGCTATCAGAGATCTGGGGCAGGTCAGGATATTTTCCCGTTGCCTGGCCAAAAGTGTCGCTTTGGCCGAGCGCCTGTCCATTGAGCTTGCGCTGCCGGTCGAGGCCGTCAACCGCATGGAGGAGGCGCTGGCTGATGCGGACATAGTCTGCACGACGACCTCCCATGACAGTCCACTGCCCTTGATTGGAGTGCATCAGCTCAAATCCGATGCCCATATCAATGCCATTGGTGGCAGTACGCTTCAGGCATGCGAGATCGATCCCCGGTTACTGGGCAACGCTCAAGTTCATGTCGATCATTTGGACGCCGCATGTCGTGAGTCGGGCGAAATTGCTCAGGCGTTGGCGTTGTCGGTGATTGGTGTAAAGGACATCCGGGAAATCGGTGCTTTAGCCGTCGAGCAGCCTTCGCCAGTAACGCATAAACAAGGTCTGAGTTATTTCCGCAGCGTCGGCCACGCCAGTCAGGACATGGTGGTCGCTGCCTGCCTATATGACGTGGCCATGGCACGGAACATCGGCAAACACTGCGACTACCTCAGCGGCTGAGGGCTGCCAGGCGCGAAATTTGAATCGGCAATGCTACTGCTAGGGAAGGAGGAGAAGCTCATGAATATTCTGATGATCGATTCGCGGAGAGTGAATTATGTCGACCCTGGGGAGTATGTCTCGGGTTCGGCGCATCAGCCCTATAGCCTGGAGGTCACATCCCGGCCCTCGGATGAACAATTGGCCCGCGCCGACGGGATCATCGCCTTTCATTCGGTTGTCATCGACGCGCCATTGGTGGCCAGGATGCATCGATGCCGCGCGTTGGTGAAGGCGACCATTGGCCTTGATGATGTGGATGTCGAGGCTTTGAGCGCGAAAGGCATTCTTTGCTCCAACATCGGCTCTGTGGGGGCGGAGGAAGTCGCGGAGCACGCCATGGCGTTGATTCTCTTTGCCCAGCGCAAGCTTCTCGACTACGCCAGGCACACCCGGCAGGGCGGCTGGAGCTGGCGAGCTCATACTGGCGAGGTCAAAGCCTGCGCAGATACGGTCCTGGGGTTGATCGGTTATGGCGCAACAGGGCGAGCATTGGCGCGCAGAGCGGTGGCCCTGGGTTACCGGATTTGTTTTTACGATCCTTGGGTCGAGCGCTGTGTCGAAGGTATTGCGCAGGGCGGCACGCTGGAGTCGTTGCTCGATACGGCCGATGTCATATCGCTGCATTTGCCTCTTAATCCGGACACTGCGCATTTGATGAACGATGCGCGATTTTCGCGGATGAAGCACGGTGCGACCCTGGTCAATACTGCGCGAGGTGGCATCGTCGATACCAATGCTCTGCTTCTGGCCCTGCAGTCCGGGGTAGTGTCAATGGCACTGCTGGATGTCGTGCAGGAGGAACCGGCACCTCCCCAGGCCCTGATCGAACATGAGCGTGTGTTATTGACGCCGCATGCCGCGTTTTACAGCGAACGCTCTCTGGCCGATTTGAAGGCCAATGCCCTGGAAACGATTCTGGGTCTGCTACAGGGGACAAAGATCAAAACCGTGGTCAATCCCGATTGCGTATCGGGGGGAGGCAAAGGGATATGCCTGAATTAAAACTGGCGGGACTTGAAACTTCCCGATCCGGGTTGCCAGCCTGGTTCGACGTGGCGATCGGCAGCAGTATTCTTCAATACGGTCAGCGCTTGGCGGCGCGACAGCTGTTGGTCAATACGCTGGGCAATATCGCTGTACGAAGCCACTGCGCATACTGGCAGCGCGAAGTGATCTACACCAAACACCGCGGCGTCTCCCTGGAAGAGTGCGGTCTTGAACATCTGGCTGTGCTGGATATGCAGTCCGATGAGCTTTTGCACGGTCGTTTCAGACCCAGCCTGGGGCACCAGATGCACCGGGAAATCATGCGCTGTCGCGCTGATGTCAATGCCACGGTGCATCTTCATCCCAATGAAGTCATTTCCTTCTTCGCTGTCATGCAATGGCGTGAAATGGAGTACGTGTCGAACGACACGGCACTGGTGATGGGCAAGCCACCGTGCATTCTTGGTGAGGGTGTGAATGTCGAACTGGATGTCAGTGCCATTGGCCGCTGCGCCAGCGACACCAACTGCATTGTCATGCCCAGTCATGGCATTACCTGTTTTGGCCGCGACCTGTCCGAGGCGTTTCATCGTGCCGTGGCATTCACTGCGGAAATCAGTCGATTGATTACGAGCCAGTATTTATCGGCGGCCACAGGGAAGTCGGTGGTGTATGCCAGCGACGAAGAGGTCAGGCAGATGTATGAGCTCGGCGAACAGGTGATCTACGGAGGGATGCACAAATGAAGTTTCACGGACGCATCTTGCGTTCCGGATTATGGAAGTCTCCGGAACGCGATCTCTCGTCGGTGTTGCTGGATCTGAATGAAAACCAGTTTCTACATGAGTTTCTGGCGCGGTTCATGGCCACCGAATTGAAGCCTCGGGATCTGTTCACCTACCCCAATTATCAGCCACTCCTTAGCGAGCTGGCAAAGTACTGCAAGGTGTCGACCGACAGCTTGCTGTTGAGCAATGGGGCGGATCAGGCAATCGATCTGGTGATACGGTCGGTGTTTTCGCCCGGGGATCGGGTGGTAGTTCCTTCTCCGGTTTTTTCCTTCTATTACCAGATGCTCGACGTCAATGGCGTGGCGCCGGTGATCGTGGGCTTCGAGAAACAAGCCCAAAGATTCGTGCTGCCGACCGAGGCTGTGCTCGAGGCTTTGCAAACCTGTCAGGGACTGATCCTGTGTAACCCCAACAATCCTCTGGGCGTACGTATTGATCCTGAGCAATTGAAAGCTCTTGTCGAGACTTGTGTAAGACAAGACAAGCCGATGATCGTTGACGAATGCTACTTTGAGTACCTGCAACACTCGTGTCTGGATACATTCAACACGGCCAGGCAGTTGTTCGTCATCCGTTCGTTCTCAAAGTACTTTGGCCTTGCCGGGTTGCGTCTGGGGTATGTGATCACGCGACCGGAATCAATCCGTGAACTGATGAAGGTGCGCGGACCCTGGGATGTAAACCATGTGGCGGTGAAAGCTGCGCTGTTCTGCTTGCAGAACCGGGAAGCATTGCAGCGGGCTCACGATAAACTCGCGCAGATCAAGCGTGAAATAATCGAAGTCTGTCGGGCCAACGCGATCGTCGTATACGAAAGCGATACGAATTTTTTGCTGTTGCAGGATCAGTCCGACGGTCGTCTGGCCAACGCTTTCGCTCAGGCCAAAATTCGCGTCAGCGACTGTTCGCAGTACCCCCACAGCTTCGGCCTGCTCGACAATATGTTGCGTGTGGCCATTCCTGCTTCGTCGGATCTCAAAACATTCCTGATGGCAATATTGCTTGGCAGCGGCAGTACGGCTGCCAGCGTTGCTCACTTGCGCAGCGTCGAGGTGATTCTCAAGTGAAGGAATTGCTGAAAAGGATCGGTATGGCAGAAGGGATGCGCAATATCGTTTTGCTTCGGTTGCTGTTCGTCATGGCGAATGCCTTGGGGCCTTTTGCTGCTTTGTTTTTCCAGCGCCACTACCAGCTCGACAGTTCGGCGGTGGCCTTGGTAATCACGCTGATGTCGGCGTTCTATCTGTTGGGCAATCTGTTGGGCGGGGTGCTGATCGGTCGTTGTTCCTTCCGGGTGCTATTGATCTGTACCTCGTCTTGTTCATCGGTGTTTTTGTTGTTGGCTGCACTGTTCAGCTCATCGATCGCATCCATTGTGATGGTGCTGCTGTTCATGCTGTGTGCGGGCCTGATCACGCCGGTATTTAGTGTCCTCACGTCCTTGGTGGCGGATGAAAGCAATCGCGTCGCCAACTTTGGCTATTTACACCTGGCCAGCAATCTGGGGGGCGCGCTGCTGTTCGTGATTGGTGGGTATTTGCTCGGCCTGGACAGTCACTACCTGATGATTTTTGCGATGGTCGTGAGTGTGTTGTGCCTTTTGGCGAGTATCTTTCTGGCTCTGCCGGAACGCCAGAGCGCCGTACCTGAAGCCAGAAGGGCTTCCATCGGCGCACTGGTTGATGTGCCAAGGATCGTGATCGTTGCGGGCGCAATGTTCTTTGCGTTGTCGGTGCTGGATGCGCAGCGTGAATATCAGCTGCCTCTATGGCTTGACGTGGTAACGGCGGGGAAGGCCGCCAGCGTGTTCGGTGCTGTAGGTATCGTCAATGCGTTGATGGTGATCGTGTTGACGCAACCACTGATAGCGTTGACGTCGCGTTTCGGGGCGCTCACCAATCTGTCCCTGGCTGCGGTTTTTTACGGTATCGGATTTGGCGCCTATGCCTTTTTCGAGCAGACAGTTCTGATCCTGTCGTTTGTTTTCTTCTGGACGCTGGGTGAGATTCTCGGCATTACCTACATCACCGCGCTGATTTCGCAGAAAACCACATTGCAAACCCAGGCCAGTCTTTTTTCCCTTATTCCGATCGTGCTGGCGGGGGCGAGGATGGTATCCGTAGGGCTGGGCGCCTCGTTGATCAGCGGGGTCGGTTTCCAGCTGAGTTGGAGTCTTTATGGGCTGTTGGGCCTCCTGTTCGGAGGCGGCTGTCTTTTGGTTGCTGCCAGGTGGGCTGTAGCGCCCCGTGTTTCATCGCCGGACAGGAACTGAAGCAAATCGACCGGTAACTTTTAAGGAGTGTGAGCCGAGCGAGTCGTTGTTCAGCTCCTGCAATGTTGAGGAACCTCTATGCGACCACAGTATGATCCAGTCTGGGTTGAAAGTACGGCTCAGGCCAAATGGCTTCAAGGTGATGTATTCAGGGCGGTCGAAGATCAAAGTCGGCCGAAGTTTTATGCCTGCTCGATGCTTCCCTATCCATCGGGAAAGTTGCATATGGGGCACGTTCGCAACTATACGATCAACGACATGTTGGCCCGTCATTTACGCATGAAAGGGTTCAATGTCCTGATGCCGATGGGCTGGGATGCTTTTGGTTTGCCGGCAGAGAATGCGGCCATGCAGTCGGGTGTTTCTCCCGCCGAGTGGACACGACTGAACATTGCGGACATGAAGGCGCAAATGCAGCCGCTGGGGCTGGCCTTCGATTGGTCGCGCGAGATCGCCACCAGCGACCCACAGTATTACAAATGGAGTCAGTGGTTCTTCCTCAAGTTGCTGGAAAAGGGCGTGGCCTACAAGAAAACCCAGATAGTCAACTGGGATCCTGTCGACCAAACGGTGCTGGCCAATGAGCAGGTGATCGAAGGTCGAGGCTGGCGCTCGGGGGCGCTGGTCGAGAAGCGGGAAATTCCCGGGTACTACCTGCGTATCACGCAATATGCCGAAGAGTTGCTATCGGCCATCGACACGCTGGATGGCTGGCCCGACAGGGTGCGCACCATGCAGCGCAACTGGATCGGCAAGGCCAGCGGTGTTCGTCTGGTATTTGCCCACCAGATCCGGGATGCGTCGGAGCAACTTATCGATGCAGGCAAGCTGTGGGTGTTCACAACCCGGGTGGATACGCTGATGGGGGTGACCTTCTGTGCCATTTCTCCCGAGCATGCACTGGCCAGGCGGGCTCTGGAGCTTGATCCGAGCCTGGAGTTGCAGGTGCGGGCGTGTCGTCAAGCGGCGGATGCCGGTCCCGCCTCCAGCGTTCAGGTCAAGATCGGCGTTCCCAGCGGTTTGCACGTCGAGCACCCGTTGACCGGTGAGCCTGTCGCACTGTGGATTACCAACTATGTGCTCAGCGAATACGGTGAAGGGGCCCTGATGGCCGTGCCTGCCCACGATGAGCGTGACTTCAACTTTGCCCATCAATACGGTTTGCCTGTTCGCCAGGTCATTGCCTCCGATGATCAGGCGTACGAGCCCGAGGTCTGGTCAGACGATTACACCCGTCGGGACGGCCATCTGATCAACTCCGGCACCTTCGATGGGCTGACAGTCGAACAGGCCACTCAGGCCATCGTCGCGGCGTTGGTTGAATGTGGCATGGGCGAGGAAACCACCACGTGGCGCCTGCGCGATTGGGGGATTTCACGGCAGCGGTACTGGGGAACCCCAATTCCCATCATCCATTGTGAACAATGTGGCGACATCCCGGTACCTTACGCAGATCTGCCCGTGGTGTTACCCACCGATTGTGTTCCCGACGGCAGCGCAAACCCGTTACTGGAACATGAAGGATTTCGCCATGTGGCTTGCCCTCGCTGCGCGGCGCCGGCGCTTCGAGAAACGGACACCATGGATACCTTCGTCGACTCAAGCTGGTACTTCATGCGCTACTGCGATCCCGACAGTGCTACCGCGATGGTGGGGCCAGGCAGCCAATACTGGATGCCCGTCGATCAATACATCGGCGGTATCGAGCATGCTGTGCTGCATTTGCTGTACGCCAGGTTCTGGACCCGGGCTATGCGGGATGAAGGGCTGGTGGCGTTCAGCGAACCGTTCAAGAACCTGTTCACCCAAGGCATGCTGTTGCGGGAAAGTTATTACCGCAAAGCGGATGATGGCAGTCGGCGATGGTTTTATCCCGCGCAGGTGACGGTCGAGTACGATGAAAAAGGTCGCCCGGTAAAGGCTACGGCGCTTGAGGACGGTTTGCCCGTCACCATTGGCGGCGTGGAGAAAATGTCCAAGTCGAAGAACAACGTCGTCGAGCCGAAGGACATCATCAACACGTTCGGCGCCGACACTGCCCGTTTGTTTACTATTTTCGCGGGACCTCCCGACCAGGACACGATCTGGAGCGACAGTGGGGTGGAGGGTGCTTATCGCTTCCTGCGCCGGCTATGGACTTTTGCCTGTGACAGCCGGGCCCCGGATGGTGGGGATGCTCGGGTTGAGGACGTTGCCGAATCCAGACGCGTGCGCTTTGAGATACATCGCTTGCTGCAGCAGATCAACAACGATTACGAACGGCTGCAATACAACACTGTGGTTTCGGGTGCGATGAAGATGTTCAAGGTGCTGGAGGGCGGCAGGTCGGCTGGCCCGCACGCGGCCCGCGAGGGGATGGCGATCCTGTTGCAGGTCCTGTATCCCGTTACGCCGCACATCGCCCAGACACTCTGGGCGGAACTGGGTTTCGCAGGTGACATCTACGACAGTTCGTGGCCGGTACCCGACAATGAAGCCTTGAAACAGAACGAAGTAAAAATGATGGTGCAAGTCAACGGCAAGTTGCGTGGGGACATCATGATCCAGGTTGATGCCGATCACGATGCGATACGGAGCCAGGCATTGGCTGATCCGGTGTTGCGCAGTTATCTGGAAGGCGCGGGCAGGATGATTGTGGTGCCCAATCGACTGGTTAACTTCGTTATCTGATTCCCGGTCGCTCACTCCGCTTAGAGATGGAGCAACGTTTTTGCCCAGACTGCCGCCGACCTTTGTAGGAGCTGACGAGTGAAACGAGGCTGCGATCTTTTGACTTTGTTTTTTAGAAGCAAGATCAAAACATCGCAGCCTCGTTTCACTCGTCAGCTCCTACCGGGGTTTTGCAGTGTTGGTTAAATCGCAGACAAAAAAACGCCCCGAACCAGGCGGTCGGGGCGTCAGATGTGCAGCGCTGCGGTTAGCTTTCTATCCGGTCCGCAGCGGCTGTTTACTCAAGAAGCAGATCAGTGGAACTGTTCTTCTTCAGTCGAGCCGGTCAGTGCGGTTACCGAAGACGAGCCACCCTGGATCACGGTGGTCATGTCGTCGAAGTAGCCGGTGCCCACTTCCTGCTGGTGAGCCACGAAGGTGTAGCCCTTCGATGCGTCAGCGAATTCCTGCTCTTGCAGCTTCACGTAGGCAGTCATGTCGTTGCGGGCGTAGTCGTGCGCCAGGTTGAACATGCTGTGCCACATGTTGTGAATGCCGGCCAGGGTGATGAACTGGTGCTTGTAGCCCATGGCGGACAGTTCGCGCTGGAACTTGGCGATGGTCGCGTCGTCCAGATTCTTCTTCCAGTTGAAGGAAGGCGAGCAGTTGTAGGACAGCAGTTGGTCCGGGTATTCCTTCTTGATCGCTTCAGCGAAGCGACGCGCCTCTTCCAGGTCTGGCTTGGCGGTTTCGCACCAGATCAGGTCGGCGTACGGAGCGTAAGCCAGGCCACGAGCGATCGCCTGGTCCAGGCCGGCGCGCACTTTGTAGAAACCTTCCTGGGTGCGTTCGCCCGTTACGAACGGCTGGTCGTACGGGTCGCAGTCGGAAGTCAGCAGGTCCGCAGCGTTCGCGTCGGTACGAGCCAGGATGATGGTCGGCGTACCGGCAACGTCAGCAGCCAGACGTGCAGCGGTCAGCTTCTGTACGGCTTCCTGGGTAGGAACCAGTACTTTGCCGCCCATGTGGCCGCATTTCTTCACGGAAGCCAATTGGTCTTCGAAGTGAACGCCGGCGGCGCCTGCTTCGATCATGCTCTTCATCAGCTCGTAAGCGTTCAGTACGCCGCCGAAACCGGCTTCAGCGTCAGCCACGATCGGTGCGAAGTAGTCGATGTAGCCGTCGTCGCCCGGGTTCTTGCCGGCTTTCCACTGGATCTGGTCGGCACGACGGAACGAGTTGTTGATGCGCTTGACCACGGTTGGAACCGAGTCCACCGGGTACAGCGACTGGTCCGGGTACATCGATTCGGCGGAGTTGTTGTCCGCAGCCACTTGCCAGCCCGACAGGTAGATTGCCTGGATACCGGCTTTGACTTGTTGCACAGCCTGGCCGCCGGTCAGGGCGCCCATGCAGTTGACGAAATCTTTCTCAGGACGGAAGGCTGGCTTGGCACCCTGGGTAACCAGGTTCCACAGCTTCTCGGCGCCCATTTTTGCAAAGGTGTGCTCAGGTTGAACCGAGCCACGCAGGCGGACGACGTCAGCAGCGGAGTAAGTGCGTGTCACGCCTTTCCAGCGCGGGTTTTCAGCCCAGTCTTTTTCGAGGGCTGCAATTTGCTGTTCGCGTGTCAGTGCCATGGGAGATAAACCTCGTCGCGTCTTTATGAAAAGTTGTTCTGCGGTGGAAAATTCCTGCGCTCGCTGACCAGAAGCTTAGGCGGTCAAGTCGGATTCGGCGGGGGTGGCGACGGGATGAACGATGGGCTCGAGGGGAAGTGAGCAGGTAAGGGCGAACTGGTGGGCGCATTGGGGCGTCGTGGGCCTTGGTGCGAACTTCAGTGTGATGCCGGGTTTACCTAAATACGCTTCCGTCCCTCGGGACAACTTCGTTCCAGTCGGCAACCTCGTCAAACACACCTTGTGGGCGGTACAGACACGAAGCGGTTCGCGGGGTAGGTGCGAACGTCGCCTCGAAGGCCCTTGCCAGGGCCCCTGATTAGCGGGAGCGAGGCCATCATGCCTTTGCTTTTTTGGCTCGTCAAACGTTTTGTAGTGCTTTTTTTCAAGCACTACATCTTTGGTCTAATACGACTAATCAGTCAGTTTTCGATGACTTAGTCCAAAGTGTCGACTTTCACGCGCAGGGTCATGTCATTGCGGCTCTGTGTCGAGTAGCTGCGGGCTATGCCCTGTTTGTCGGCCTGGGTCTGGCCATTGACCCCGGCCAGCAGGATCCATTCACCAAGACGTCCGGTGACGGTTGTGTCGGTACTTTGTACGTTCACTACATCGGGACGTTCCTGGCTCAAGCGGTCACGGTTGGTACTGATCGACAGGTGGACGATTTCGCCGGTGACGTTGGCGGTGACGTAAAAACCCTGGGTGACGTTGCGGTATTCAGTCTGGCTGCGCAGGTCGCCGTAGGAGTCGCTCTGGGTGCTGGTCAGCGGTACGCTCTGGCCGACCTGGATCAGCGCCGGCATGCCATCGGTGGCCTGGACTTGTTGAATTCCGCCGTCACGACTGGCGGTGCTACGGCTGATGATGCGAGTTTGGCCGGGCTTGGCGCCGTTGACTGAATAACCCTGATCGCCCTGTACGTTGTTGTCGTTGGTGTCGACGGTGATCAGCAGGCGCTTGGGTGCGGTGTCGAGTTGGCCGATCAGCGCTTTAAGTTCGTCGATCTTGCGTTGATCGGCATTGACTATTAACTGATTTCCGTAGGCGCTGACGTTGCCGTCCTTGCCGATGAAGTCTTGTGCCACGGGTAACATGTCGGCGCTGGTGTGGTAATTCAAAGGCACGATTTCGGTGGCTGCCATGACCGAAAAACTGCAGCTCACCAGCAGTGTGGTGAGCAGGGTGCGTAGGGACATATCCGTTATCTCCGCAATCAAAGGCTTGATATTGCCAGTTTGTCGGCCTGGGGTGGGGCAAGTTGAATCCTAGACAGCAAAACGCCCCGGCATCTCGCGATGTCGGGGCGTTTTGTGATGCGATCGAAGCTTTTGTGGCGAGGGAGCTTGCTCCCTCGCCACAGGGATCAAACTTTAAGCCTTAAACCTCAGGCAGAATGGCGAACCATGTCCACATGCGGGATTCCGGCTTCGAGGAACTCCTCACTGACCATGCTGAAACCCAGGCGTTCATAGAACGCCGTGGCTTGCACCTGGGCGCTGAGCATTTGCTGCTTGAGCCCGCGTTCTTCGGCTTCACCGATTACGGCCTGCATCAGCGCGTCGCCGACTTTCAAGCCGCGCCAGTCCTTGAGGACCGACACCCGGCCGATGTGACCGTCCGGCAGCAGGCGTGCGGTGCCAATGGGGAAGTCGCCTTCGAATGCAAGGAAATGCACAGCCGTTGCATCGTCGGCGTCCCATTCCAGTTCAGGCGGTACGCATTGCTCGGCGACGAACACCGTTTCACGAATGCGCCGTATCTCGGCGTTGTCCTTTTGCCAGTCTGCGACACGTACGTGAATCTTATTCATCGGCGAACCCCAGGCTTCCTTGCTTGACCAGCTCGCAGAGCAGGCCGCGACCGTCTTCGTCGCTGAGCCAATCGCCAAGGTTGTCGACGTGCAGGGCGTCGGCGGCGCAGATCATCTTCAGCAGTTCGCGCAGTTTGCCCGGCAGATAACGACTCTGGCCGCTGGCGAACAACAGCAAGTCGTCATCGACTTCCGACCAGGCCAGGCGCGCGCTCGGGTTGCGGATCAAGACGGCGCCTTGCTCCAGCGCACCCAGGACGTCGTCTTCTGCGAGGTCTTCAGGGCCGACCACCAGCTCTGGATAGCGCGGCTCGGTCATGAACTGGCCGAACCAGGTCAGCAGCAGGCGCTCGTCGCTCATGTGTTCGGCCAGCAGGCTTTTCAGGCGATCGAGGGCGTCGTGCTGGATCTGGTGCGGGTCGGCGGCCGGCAAGGCGTCGGCGTCGGTGTAGCGTTCTTCGTCCGGCAGGAACTGGCTGAGGAAGTCGGTGAAGTGAGTCAGCACTTCAGCGGCGCTCGGTGCGCGGAAGCCGACCGAGTAGGTCAGGCAGTCGTCGACGGCGACGCCGCAGTGGGCCAGGCGCGGCGGCAGGTACAGCATGTCGCCCGGCTCCAGGACCCATTCATCGGTCGCTTCGAAATCAGCGAGGATGCGCAAGTCGGCGTGTTGCAGCAGCGGGCTTTCGGAATCGCACATCTGGCCAATCTTCCAGTTGCGCTTGCCGTGGCCTTGCAGCAGGAAAACATCGTAGTTGTCGAAGTGCGGACCGACGCTGCCACCCGGTGCAGCGAAGCTGATCATCACATCGTCGATGCGCCAGCTTGGCAGGAAGCGGAAGTTTTCCAGCAGTTCACTGACTTCCGGTACGAACTGGTCGACCGCTTGAACCAGCAGGGTCCAGTCGCGCTCCGGCAACTTGCTGAATTCGTCCTCGGCAAACGGGCCGCGACGCAGTTCCCATGGACGCTCGCCGTTCTCGATGATCAGGCGCGATTCAACTTCTTCTTCCAGCGCCAGGCCGGCCAGTTCGTCGGCGTCGATCGGGCTTTCGAAATCAGGAATTGCCTGGCGGATCAGCAGTGGTTTTTTCTGCCAGTAATCGCGCAGGAATTCCCGTGCCGTGATGCCGCCCAGAAGTTGAAGAGGAGTGTCAGGATTCATGTGTAACCTATTGAAAAAAAGCACTTTTCATACGGGAATAAAAACGCCCGGCGCGGCCGGGCGTCTTAAAGGGGTCCAGCGGTCGATCAGATGCGTTTGGCTTGCTCTACAGCGTTACCGATGTAGTTGGCCGGGGTGAGCAATTTCAGCTCGGCCTTGGCGGCGGCTGGCATGTCCAGGCCGTCGATGAAAGTCTGCAGCGCTTGCGGGCTGATGCCCTTGCCGCGGGTCAATTCTTTCAGCTTTTCGTACGGGTTTTCGATGTTGTAGCGACGCATCACGGTCTGGATCGGCTCGGCCAATACTTCCCAGCACGCGTCCAGGTCAGCGGCAATCTTCTGCTCGTTGAGCTCCAGTTTGCTGATGCCCTTGAGGCTGGCTTCGTACGCGATCACGCTGTGGGCGAAGCCGACACCGAGGTTGCGCAGTACGGTGGAGTCGGTCAGGTCGCGCTGCCAGCGGGAGATCGGCAGTTTGCTCGCCAGGTGCTGGAACAGTGCGTTGGCGATGCCCAGGTTGCCTTCGGAGTTTTCGAAGTCGATCGGGTTGACCTTGTGCGGCATGGTCGACGAACCGATTTCGCCAGCGATGGTGCGCTGTTTGAAATAACCCAGGGAGATGTAGCCCCAGATATCACGGTCGAAGTCGATCAGAATGGTGTTGAAGCGGGCGATCGCGTCAAACAGCTCGGCAATGTAGTCATGCGGCTCGATCTGCGTGGTGTACGGGTTGAAGCCCAGGCCCAGCTCGTCTTCGATGAAGGCGCGGGCGTTGGCTTCCCAGTCGATCTCGGGGTAGGCCGACAGGTGAGCGTTGTAGTTGCCGACAGCGCCGTTGATCTTGCCCAGCAGTGGCACGGCAGCGACTTGAGCGATCTGGCGCTCCAGACGGTAGACCACGTTGGCCAGTTCTTTGCCCAGGGTAGTCGGCGAGGCCGGTTGACCGTGGGTGCGCGACAGCATCGGCACGTCGGCGAAGCGGATGGCCAGCTCGCGGATGGCGTTGGCGGTCTGGCGCATCAGCGGCAGCATCACGTCATCACGGCCTTCGCGCAGCATCAGGGCGTGGGACAGGTTGTTGATGTCCTCGCTGGTGCAGGCAAAGTGGATGAATTCGCTGACCTTGGCCAATTCCGGCAGTTTGGCCGCTTGCTCTTTGAGCAGGTATTCGATGGCTTTGACGTCGTGGTTGGTGGTGCGCTCGATCTCTTTGACGCGCTCGGCGTGTTCCAGAGAGAAATTTTCCGCCAGGGCATTCAATACAGCGTTGGCTTCGGCGGAGAACGCCGGCACTTCGCTGATGGCAGGGTGAGCGGCCAGGCGCTGGAGCCAGCGCACTTCAACCAGAACGCGGGCACGGATCAGGCCGTACTCGCTGAAAATTGGGCGCAGGGCCTGGGTTTTGCCGGCGTAGCGGCCGTCAACAGGGGAAACCGCAGTGAGCGAAGAAAGCTGCATGGGGTGTTCTCGGACAGTCGGGCAACGAAATGGGGCGCGTATCATACATGAAAAAATCCGCCGGTCCGTCGCCAACTGACCGGCGTATTACGCGTATTGCTAGGTTCGGTTCCGTCGATGCGAGTTATTCGTTACGCATCAATGGGTAAAGTTCTTTGAGCAATTTGCGACGGCTGATCACCAGTTGCCAGCGATGCCCGCCCAATTGCCGCCACAGGCGTGCCGAACGAATGCCGGCCAACAACAAGGCGCGGATTTTCGAGGCATTGCTCGGTTGCTGCAGGTTGCGCATGTCGCCATGCACCTGGATGCGTTGGCGCAGGGTGCTCAAGGTGTCCTGATACAGCGCGCCGCAGGCGGCGATCACGTTTTCGTGGGCCGGGCCGAAGTGTTCGACCTGGGATTGAATTTGCGGCAGGCGCTTGCCGATCACATCCAGCATGTCGCTGCGCTTGGCCAGCTGCCGCTCAAGACCGAGCATGGCCAGCGCATAGCGCAACGGCTCGCGTTGCAGGGCGCTCGGGTCGCGTTCGAGGGCGCCGATCAGCGCGCGATAGCCTTCGCGCAGATTGAGGTCGTCGCCCCCGTAGACTTCCAGGGTGTCCTTGGGGTCGCGGATCAACAGGCTGCCGAGCATGCAGGTCAAGCCGGCTTCGCTGGTCTGTCCGGTCTTGGCGATCTTGTCTACCAGCACGGCGGCGAGAAATACGCCGCCCAGCGCCGTCAGTTGTTCCTGGGTGGGAGTCATTGCTGCTCGCCTTCAAGAGCGCCTTTGCTGGTCCATGGCTCTGCTACTTCAATGACGCCGCCGCCGAGGCAGATTTCGCCGTCGTAGAACACCACCGATTGGCCTGGAGTGACCGCGCGCTGCGGGTCATCGAAGGTCGCGCGATAGCCGTCGGCAGTCTTTTCCAGGGTGCAAGGCTGGTCGCTCTGGCGATAGCGCACCTTGGCGGTCAGCTTGCGCGGCTGGCTCAGGTCGATCGGGTTGACCCAATAGATGTCCGAGGCGAGCAGGGCGCGGGAGAACAGCCACGGGTGATCGTTGCCCTGGCCGACGATCAGCTCGTTGTGCTCCAGGTCTTTGACCAGCACGTACCACGGCTCGTCACTGGCGTCTTTCAAACCGCCGATGCCCAGGCCCTGGCGCTGGCCGATGGTGTGGTACATCAGGCCGTGGTGACGGCCGATGATTTCGCCTTCGGTGGTCTTGATCTCGCCTGGTTGAGCTGGCAGGTATTGCTTGAGGAAATCGCTGAAACGGCGCTCGCCGATGAAGCAGATCCCGGTGGAGTCTTTCTTCTTCGCGGTCGCCAGCTGGTATTTCTCGGCAATTGCGCGCACTTGGGGTTTTTCCAGTTCGCCGACCGGGAACAGGGTCTTGGCGATCTGTTCGCCACCGACGGCGTGCAGGAAATAGCTCTGGTCCTTGTTCGGGTCCAGGCCTTTGAGCAATTCGGTGCGGCCATCGATGTCGCGGCGACGCACGTAGTGACCGGTGGCGATCAGGTCGGCGCCCAGCATCATGGCGTAGTCGAGGAACGCCTTGAACTTGATTTCGCGGTTGCACAGGATGTCCGGATTCGGCGTGCGACCGGCCTTGTATTCGGCCAGGAAATGCTCGAACACGTTGTCCCAGTACTCCGCCGCGAAGTTGGCGGTGTGCAGCTTGATGCCGATTTTGTCGCACACGGCCTGGGCGTCCGCCAGGTCATCCATGGCGGTGCAGTATTCCGTTCCATCGTCTTCTTCCCAGTTCTTCATGAACAGGCCTTCCACCTCATAACCCTGCTCGATCAGCAGGAGGGCGGAAACGGAAGAGTCCACGCCGCCGGACATGCCGACAATGACGCGCTTCTTTTTTGTGTCAGAAGGGGCTGGATCACGCATAGGGATTCAATGAGTGTCTTGAAAAAGGACGCGATTCTAGCAGGCTCAGGCCCGCAAGGCTAAAGAGAAGGACGGATCAATTCGAGGCTGAAGTGTTGGCCGCCCAGATAGTCGTCGATGCAGCGGATGATCAGTTCGCTGCGCCAGTTATCGCGCTGCTCGATTAATTCGTCGCGGGTCAACCACTTGGCACCGACGATGCCGTCGTCCAGTTGATAATCCGGGTGGTGTTTCAGTGGTTTGGCGATGAAGCAGACCCGTTGGTAAGTCACGCCGTTACTCGGGGCGGTGTACAGATAAATGCCCAGCACGCCGGTCGGTTCGACGTCCCAGCCGGTTTCCTCGAGGGTTTCGCGCACGGCGGCTTCGGTCAGGGTTTCGTTCGGGTCGAGGTGGCCGGCCGGTTGATTGAGTACGACGCGACCGTGCTTGAGTTCCTCGACCATCAGGAAGCGGCCGTTGTCTTCGACGATGGTGGCGACGGTGATGTGGGGTTGCCAGGTCATGAAGCTTCCTCGATGTTGAATGCTGGAGCACAGTCCCTGTGGGAGCTGGCTTGCCAGCGATAGCGGTGGGTCAGTCAATGTTGATGTCGAATGATAAATCGTCATCGCTGGCAAGCCAGCTCCCACAGGTTTTTGTGCCAATCATTAAGTACCGAAAACACAAACCCCGGCACAGGGCCGGGGTTTGTGGTACTTCCTTACAACCTTACACCAGCGCAGCAATCGCCGCGTTGAGTGTGGCGCTTGGACGCATGGCCTTGCTGATCAGCTCGGCGCTGGCGTGGTAGTAACCGCCAATGTCCACTGGCTTGCCCTGAACGGCGTTGAGCTCGGCAACGATGGTTGCCTCGTTCTCGGTCAGGGTCTTGGCCAGCGTCGCGAACTGCGCTTGCAGTGCAGTGTCTTCGGTCTGGGCAGCCAGGGCTTGAGCCCAGTACAGCGCCAGGTAGAAGTGGCTGCCGCGGTTGTCGATGTTGCCGACTTTGCGCGATGGCGACTTGTTGTTGTCCAGGAACTGGCCTGTGGCCTGGTCCAGGGTCTTGGCCAGAACCAGCGCCTTTGGATTGTTGTAGGTCACGCCCAGGTGTTCCAGGGATGCGGCCAATGCCAGGAACTCACCCAGCGAATCCCAGCGCAGGAAGTTTTCTTCCAGCAGCTGCTGAACATGCTTCGGCGCCGAACCGCCGGCGCCGGTTTCGAACAGGCCACCGCCGTTCATCAGCGGCACGATCGACAGCATCTTGGCGCTGGTGCCCAGTTCCATGATCGGGAACAGGTCGGTCAGGTAGTCGCGCAGTACGTTGCCGGTCACCGAGATGGTGTCCTTGCCTGCGCGGGTGCGCTGCAGGGTGTACTTCATTGCGTCGACCGGCGCCATGATCTGGATGTCCAGGCCGGCAGTGTCGTGATCCTTCAGGTAAGCCTGAACTTTCTCGATCACCACGCCATCGTGGGCGCGCATCGGGTCCAGCCAGAAGATCGCTGGCGTGCTGCTTGCGCGAGCACGGTTGACGGCCAGCTTGACCCAGTCCTGGATCGGCGCGTCTTTGGTCTGACACATGCGGAAGATGTCGCCGGCTTCAACCGACTGTTCCAGCAGCAGGGTGCCATTGGTGTCGGTCACGCGGACAACGCCGTTGGTCTTGATCTGGAACGTCTTGTCGTGGGAACCGTACTCTTCGGCCTTTTTCGCCATCAGGCCAACGTTCGGCACGCTGCCCATGGTGGTTGGGTCGAAGGCGCCGTTGGCCTTGCAGTCCTCGATCACCGCCTGGTAGATGGTGGCGTAGCAGCGATCCGGGATCACAGCCTTGGTGTCGTGCAGCTGGCCGTCGGTGCCCCACATTTTGCCGGAGTCACGGATCATGGCTGGCATCGAGGCGTCGACAATGACGTCGCTCGGCACGTGCAGGTTGGTGATGCCTTTGTCGGAGTTGACCATCGCCAGGGCAGGGCGAACGGCGTAGACCGCTTGAATGTCAGCTTCGATCTGCGCTTGCTGCTCGGCCGGCAGGGCCTTGATGCGAGCGTACAGATCGCCGATGCCGTTGTTCAGGTTGAAGCCGATCTGTGCCAGCACGTCAGCGTGCTTGGCCAGTGCGTCTTTATAGAACTCGGCAACGATCTGGCCGAACATGATCGGGTCGGAAACCTTCATCATGGTCGCTTTCAGGTGAACCGACAGCAGCACGCCTTGTGCCTTGGCGCTTTCGATTTCAGCGGCAATGAATGCGCGCAGAGCGTTTTTGCTCATGACGGCGCAGTCGAGGATCTCGCCAGCCTGAACGGTGGTCTTTTCTTTCAGGACGGTGGTGGTGCCGTCTTGAGCGATCAGTTCGATCTTCACGGCGCCAGCGGCGTCGATCAGGGCAGCTTTTTCGCTGCCGTAGAAATCACCGGTGCTCATGTGCGCAACGTGGGACTTGGAGTCAGCAGCCCAGGCGCCCATTTTGTGCGGGTGTTTGCGCGCGTAGTTCTTGACCGACAGCGGGGCGCGACGGTCGGAGTTGCCTTCACGCAGAACCGGGTTCACGGCGCTGCCCTTGACCTTGTCGTAGCGCGACTTGACGTCTTTGTCGGCGTCGCTGGTCACGGTTTCCGGGTAGTCCGGCAGTGCGTAGCCCTGGGCTTGCAGTTCTTTGATCGCGGCTTGCAATTGCGGAACCGAGGCGCTGATGTTCGGCAGCTTGATGATGTTGGCTTCAGGCGTAACGGCCAGGTCGCCCAGTTCGGCGAGGTGGTCGGCTACGGCTTTGTCGCCCAATTGCTCGGGGAAGCTGGCCAGGATGCGCCCTGCAAGAGAGATATCGCGGGTTTCCACGGCGATATCAGCCGAGGCGGTGAACGCCTCTACGATAGGCAACAGTGAATAGGTGGCGAGGGCGGGAGCTTCGTCGGTGAAGGTATAGATGATCTTCGAGCGGGTGGGCATATTCGGATTAACTCTCTCTTCTTTGCTAAAGCGTGCGCAGAAACTCGAGGGGCGCCGGGTAAGCGCGTTCGTTCAAAGTCATCCATGAGCCGAATATCGAGGTTTCGTTGCTGTGATGTTGGGTGCATCAGTAGGGCGTCAAGTAGCCGGTCTGCGGTAACAGACCAGATTGTGCGGCGCAAAGGCTCGTCATAGAGCCGTTCAGCCATCGTGACCCTTTAGTCAGCGGGCGGCATTATACATAGGTTGCTGGCAATCTGCCGATGGTTCATATGCAACGATTGTCGTCCATTGGTCTAAAGGTCGCAGGGGCGAGCAAGGCGTATGGTCATTCGTCGTGCTTGAGTTTGGCGCTTTTCCCTTTGCTTTCAGGCTTGTAGCGCGCTGGTTGTATGGCTTTGCGGCAGATGAATGGAACATAGGGTTTGCGCGCCGATTCAACTGGGTTACGCTCGAACCAAGCCAGATGTTCAATCCAATCAATGGAGTTCAGCATGGGTTACAAGAAGATTCAGGTTCCAGCCGTCGGCGACAAAATCACCGTCAATGCAGACCATTCTCTCAATGTTCCTAATAACCCGATCATCCCCTTCATCGAAGGTGACGGCATTGGTGTCGACATCAGCCCGGTCATGATCAAGGTTGTCGATGCTGCTGTGAAAAAGGCTTACGGCGGCGAGCGCAAGATTTCCTGGATGGAAGTTTATGCCGGGGAGAAAGCGACCCAGGTTTACGATCAGGACACCTGGCTGCCTCAGGAAACCCTGGACGCGGTCAAGGATTACGTGGTTTCCATCAAAGGCCCGCTGACCACCCCGGTGGGTGGCGGCATCCGCTCGCTCAACGTGGCGTTGCGTCAGCAACTCGACCTTTACGTCTGCCTGCGCCCGGTGCGCTGGTTCGAAGGCGTGCCCAGCCCGGTCAAGAAGCCAGGCGACGTCGACATGACGATCTTCCGCGAGAACTCCGAAGACATCTACGCCGGCATCGAATGGAAAGCCGGCACGCCGGAAGCCACCAAGGTCATCAAGTTCCTGAAAGAAGAAATGGGCGTTACCAAGATCCGTTTCGACGAGAACTGCGGTATCGGCGTCAAGCCGGTGTCCCTGCAAGGTACCAAGCGTCTGGCGCGCAAGGCCCTGCAATATGTGGTCGACAACGATCGTGATTCGCTGACCATCGTGCACAAAGGCAACATCATGAAGTTCACCGAAGGTGCCTTCAAGGAATGGGCCTACGAAGTGGCGGCTGAAGAGTTCGGTGCGACCCTGCTCGACGGCGGCCCGTGGATGCAGTTCAAGAACCCGAAAACCGGCAAGAACGTTATCGTCAAGGATGCCATCGCCGACGCCATGCTCCAGCAGATCCTGCTGCGCCCGGCCGAGTACGATGTAATCGCCACCCTGAACCTGAATGGGGACTACCTGTCCGACGCCCTCGCGGCTGAAGTGGGAGGTATCGGTATTGCCCCAGGTGCCAACCTGTCCGACACCGTGGCCATGTTCGAAGCCACCCACGGCACCGCACCGAAGTACGCCGGCAAGGACCAGGTCAACCCGGGTTCGCTGATCCTGTCTGCGGAAATGATGCTGCGCCACATGGGCTGGACCGAAGCGGCAGACCTGATCATCAAGGGCACTAACGGCGCGATTTCCGCCAAGACCGTGACCTATGACTTCGAACGTCTGATGGAAGGCGCCAAACTGGTTTCCTCTTCCGGCTTTGGCGATGCGTTGATCTCGCACATGTAAGCGAACGACAGGCATGCGAAAACCGCCCGGCTCAAGTGTTTGAGCCGGGCGGTTTTTTTTATGACTGGATGTTGTGCGGGCTCAGGCCGTTACAGCTGATGATGTGGTGGATGTCACCGGTTTCGATGCATCCACAGGATTCATGATGTTGACCGCATGCAGGCCCTTGGGTCCCTGGATGATCTCGAACACCACAGGTTGCCCGGCTTTGAGGGTCTTGTAACCGTCCATCTGGATGGCCGAGTAATGGGCAAACAGATCTTCCGTCTTGCCATCCTCATTGATGAAGCCGTAACCCTTGGCGTTGTTGAACCATTTGACCTTGCCGCTGACCTTGACACCTGACATACCCAACTCCCTCTGCAACAGACTCCATCACTGGAGTATCATCCAGTTCATCCGCAGTCACTTCTTCGAAAAAAGTTGACTCCGCGGACCTTTTTTACCCACTGTGGGCTCTATTGTTTGTAACACCCTTTTGCCGATAGTCAAGCTGACCCGGCAGTCGGAGTTGAAAACGCTGATAGCCGCCCCCACCACTGTATTCGAACAACTGACGAACCTTTCTTTCCATGCATGCAATCAGCCAGATTCGACTAACATTCAATCAGGATCGCCCTGATTTACACGACGACGATTCCGCAGGCATTGCTGTTCAGGAGGCCAAGCCTGCTTTACAGGCGCCGCCGATGTACAAGGTGGTTTTGTTCAACGATGACTACACACCGATGGATTTCGTCGTCGAAGTGCTCGAGGTGTTTTTTAACCTGAATCGCGAGCTGGCGACCAAGGTCATGCTGGCCGTTCATACAGAAGGACGGGCAGTATGTGGAGTGTTTACCCGCGACATCGCCGAGACGAAGGCCATGCAGGTCAACCAGTACGCCAGGGAAAGCCAGCATCCGCTACTCTGTGAAATCGAGAAGGACGGTTAATCGCCGACCACTTGGGTATGAGGTGAAGCTATGTTAAACCGCGAGCTCGAAGTCACCCTCAATCTTGCCTTCAAGGAGGCTCGTTCGAAGCGTCATGAGTTCATGACCGTCGAACATCTTCTGCTGGCCCTATTGGACAATGAGGCTGCCGCCACCGTTTTGCGTGCGTGCGGCGCAAACCTCGACAAACTCAAGCATGACCTGCAGGAGTTCATCGACTCCACCACGCCATTGATCCCCGTGCATGACGAAGATCGTGAAACCCAGCCAACCCTGGGCTTCCAGCGTGTACTGCAACGTGCTGTGTTTCACGTACAGAGCTCGGGCAAGCGTGAAGTGACTGGCGCCAACGTGCTGGTCGCGATCTTCAGTGAGCAAGAAAGTCAGGCGGTGTTCCTGCTGAAACAGCAGAGCGTTGCCCGCATTGATGTCGTCAACTACATCGCCCACGGCATTTCCAAGGTGCCCGGGCACGGCGACCACTCTGAAGGTGAGCAAGATATGCAGGACGACGAGGGCGGTGAGTCTTCTTCTTCAGGCAATCCTCTGGATGCTTATGCCAGCAACCTCAATGAACTCGCGCGCCAGGGTCGAATCGATCCGTTGGTAGGCCGTGAGCTGGAAGTCGAACGCGTCGCGCAGATCCTGGCGCGTCGTCGCAAAAACAATCCGCTGCTGGTGGGCGAGGCTGGCGTGGGTAAAACCGCGATCGCCGAAGGCCTGGCCAAGCGTATTGTCGACAACCAGGTTCCGGACCTGCTGGCCAACAGCGTGGTTTACTCCCTTGATCTCGGCGCGCTGCTGGCCGGGACCAAATACCGTGGTGATTTCGAGAAGCGCTTCAAGGCGTTGCTCAATGAACTGAAAAAACGTCCGCAGGCGATCCTGTTCATCGACGAAATCCACACCATCATCGGTGCGGGTGCCGCGTCCGGTGGCGTGATGGATGCTTCGAACCTGCTCAAGCCGTTGCTGTCGTCCGGTGATATCCGGTGCATCGGTTCGACCACCTTCCAGGAATTCCGTGGGATTTTCGAGAAGGACCGAGCATTGGCACGGCGCTTCCAAAAGGTGGACGTGTCGGAGCCTTCGGTGGAAGACACCATTGGTATTCTGCGTGGCCTGAAAGGGCGTTTCGAGACTCATCACAATATCGAATACAGTGATGAAGCCTTGCGTGCCGCTGCCGAACTGGCTTCGCGTTATATCAACGACCGTCATATGCCGGACAAGGCGATCGACGTGATCGACGAGGCGGGAGCCTTCCAGCGCCTGCAACCGATCGAGAAGCGGGTGAAGCGCATCGAAGTGCCTCAGGTCGAGGACATCGTTGCGAAAATCGCGCGGATTCCGCCAAAGCACGTCACCAGTTCCGACAAGGAGCTGCTGCGTAACCTTGAGCGTGACCTGAAGCTGACGGTGTTTGGCCAGGATGCGGCGATCGACTCGCTGGCAACCGCGATCAAGCTCTCCCGTGCCGGCCTCAAGTCGCCTGACAAGCC
>NZ_RCOB01000185.1:0-2691 GCF_004307665.1 Pseudomonas sp. Sample_16 | reverse complement strand
TCCCCGCCCTTCCCGCCTGCTGCACCCCGCTCGATGCGCATTGGCCGTTGCCATTTGTGTTGTCCGACACGGTGCTGTTGAGTACCCACTTCGATCCTGCGCAACTGCTGGGTGATGACTTCCAGCGCAGCGCCATCGAGGCGCCACCCAGTATCCAGCGGTCCGTCGCCAAGCGGCAGGCAGAGTTTCTTGCCGGACGGCTTTGCGCCCGCGCCGCCTTGCAAAAACTCGAAGGCCTGAACTTCAGTCCGGCCATCGGCGAAGACCGGGCACCTGTCTGGCCTGCGCACATCACCGGTTCGATCACCCACAGCACCGGGCGGGCAGCGGCCATCGTGGCGAAAAAAAGCCATTGGCGCGGTTTGGGCATGGACCTGGAAAACCTGCTCAATGCCGAACGCGCCGAACGCCTGGCCGGAGAAATCCTCACCGCGCCCGAGCTGCAGCGCATGGCCGCCCGCTCTCGTGATCAATTGGCATTGCTGGTGACCCTGACGTTCTCGGTGAAGGAAAGTTTGTTCAAGGCGCTCTACCCCATTGTCCAGCAGCGCTTCTATTTCGAGCATGCCGAAGTGTTGGAGTGGACCGAACGGGGTGAAGTGCGGTTACGGTTGCTGACGGACCTGTCCAATGAATGGCGCAACGGCACCGAGCTGGAGGCGCAGTTCGGGGTGCAGGATGGGCAGTTGTTGAGCCTGGTCAGTATCAAGGCTTGAGTTATCCGGCGCTTGCCCGGGCCTCATCGCCAGCAGGCTGGCTCCCACAGTTGGTCACAGGTGTTGCCAAATTTTCGGCCCACTGCAAATCCAATGTGGGAGCCAGCCTGCTGGCGATGAGTCCTGTGCAGGCAATGCAAACTCTCACCGCTTTTCTTGATTCCTCGGCCAACTCAGACTGAAACACGCCCCGCCCAGATTCTTGCTTTTGCTGATCAACGCCCGCCCATCATGCCAATGAATGATCCGCCGCACGATCGACAAGCCCAAGCCATGCCCACCCGAGGCGCGGGTACGGCTGTCGTCGAGGCGCAGGAATGGCGTGAAGATTTTCTCCCAGGCGATTTCCGGAACACCCGGCCCATCATCTTCGACATCTACCCGGCAGCGTTGCTGGCCCACCTGATAACTGATGGTCACCCGTGATTGGGCATGGCGCATGGCGTTGCTCACCAGATTCTGGATCGCCCGGTGCAGGTAGCGTGGCTCGGCCTCGACCCAGGCGTCGTCACAATCGGCAGCCGACAGGCACAAGCCTCGCTGCACCGTGACATCGGCGCGCAACGGTGCCAGCTCCTCGATCACCTGATTGACCAGCGCATCCAGGTCGATACGCTGAAAGTTCAGCGCCGGTGAACCCTGCTCCAGTCGTGCATAGGTGAGCATTTCATCCACCAGGCGATCGAGGTCCTCGATGTCGTGGTCCATGCCTTCGCAGTATTTTTCCAGGGCTTGCGGCGTAGTGGCCGAGCCGATCATCTCCAGGCCAAAGCGCAGGCGCGCCACCGGCGTACGCAATTCATGGGACACCGCGCGCACCAGTTCTCGCTGGATCGCCAGCAGTTGCTGCAAGTGTTCGGCCATGCCGTTGAATGCCGACGCCAAGCGCCCGACCGAGTCCGCGCCGCGCGCCGGCACGCGGGTTTCCAGGCTGCCCTTGGCGATACGCGTGGCCGCCGCTTCCAACCCGCGCAAGCGCCGCTCCAGTTGCCGCACCAGCAGATAGACGATCAAACCGATCAGGGTCAGGCCCAACGCTGCAATCAGCACCAGCCACTCCGGCGGATAAGGATTCATCTGGTACAGCGGGCCGATTTCCAGCACCCACGGCGTGCCGACCATGCCGGCAAACACCCGGATCGAATCGCCACCCTTGCCCAGCGCCATGACCGTGTCGCCCTCGGACACGCGACGACTCTGGTCTTCGTCCATGTCAGCGTCTTCGACGGTGACCAGACGCAAGTCAAAACCAAACCCCTTGTCCTGCTTCAATTGCGCCAGCCGCACCGGTTGCTCGCCCACCGGATAACGCACCAGCTCATCGACCAACAGGTAAATCGTCGCCCTTGCCAGTTGCTCGCTGATCTGCTGCACCTCCCCGGTGAGAACCAGCTGTTCCTTTTCGCTGACCAGGCGATAAACCTTCGCCGCATGCGGCCCGGTCTGCTCCACCAGCGCCTGGCCATGCAGCACACGGGTACGTTGACGCAGGTCGAGGTCGGTTTCGTTGAAGGTTTTCAGCGCCAGCGGAATGCCCAGCAATCGCTCCCACACCAGCAACGCCCGGTGGCGCTCGGTCTGGTTCATCGGTTGCAGGTTGTCGGCCATCAGCGAAAACGTGCCATGGGCCAGACGCTCGCGGTACTGCTCGCTGCGCACCTGGTTGAGCATGTGCAACGCCAGCACGCCAAGCACCGCCACCAGAATCAGCGCGGCGCACATGCCGCCATAAATACGCAGGAAGATCGAGTTCACAGGGTTGGGTCTACGCAGGCCTCGGGAACGAACAGGTAACCTTTGCTACGCACAGTCTTGATCAGCCGTGGATGATCCGGGTCGTCGCCGATTTTCGGACGGATGCGCGAGATGCGCACGTCGATGGAACGGTCCTGGCCGTCATAGCCGATCCCGCGTAGGGCGGTGAAGATTTCTTCCCGGGACAGAATGCGCCCGGCGTTGGCCACCAACAGCCAGA
>NZ_RCOB01000178.1:0-2712 GCF_004307665.1 Pseudomonas sp. Sample_16 | reverse complement strand
CTACAGGATTCTGTACGAAATATGATCTATTTCGTTCAGAGCTATACGATCCGCACCCTCCAGCCTTCCGCAAACAAGTTATCCACACCTCCACCCACAGCTATTGGGGACAAGTGTGGTTTCGCTGCAAATTTTTTCCACAGAAACCCAAGAAAATCCGTGACTTATCCATAATCAAGGTTTCTGACGCCTATTGATCATTTTTTGATCAATCGCTCGAAAGCCATGATCTTCGTGGCTCGTAGCGGATCGCAAACACCTTATCCACAGAAGCGCCAACAGGGATTGGGGGCAAGTATGGCCTGCGGTGGATAAAAAAACGCTGAAACACCATAAGTTGCGCTGGTTATTAATTGATCTATGGGTTGCAGACCTTATTCTGCTTGGGTCGCAGCGAGGCGCGAACATGTTATCCACAGAAGCGCCAACAGGGATTGTGGGTAAACACGTATCGGCTACTGAAAAAATTAAGTTTTGTTGGTGCACGACCGATGAGTAACCGCTGAATATGCGATTGCTTCCAACTGCCTGCATTCTCAAATCATTTTTCAGAGTCTCGAAACGATTTCCTCCGTTTGTCTGATTAACTGGTTAGACGTAGTTTCAGGAACCGCTGCAATGGTCGATGACAATCGACGTAATTCAAGACTCGGCTCCCCAGGTTGGGGACTACTGGAAGTTACACCGCGGGTAGGTTTTTTATTAACGGTAAAAAGATTTCCGAGACCTTTACGCATCTGCAACAAAGGATTGTTCTCGCTGATAATTTTCTGTATTCCAACACCCGCTCTGATAGTGACAGCACCTATGGAAAAGGCCGTGCCTACCGCAGAGACGATTCTGCCTTCTTCTTTGTAACCTGCCAGTTGCATGACAGACCCTGCGATTGCCACTGGAGATCCAACTAAACTGGTGCGGGCAGCCCAGAGGGCCAGTCCCGCAGGGGGATTAGCGATTGCGGTTATCGCGGTTGCGGCGATAATTCCAACATGTAAGCCGATTGTCAGTATTGGTTGAAGCCATTCTGGGACTTGGCCTGTCGGGTCAGTAGCGTTGACCGGATCTCCCATGCAATAGGCATAAGAATTGATCCCACCCTTCCCGAATGGACTCAACCGATCCGGACTATGAAACCGCATCAACACCGGGCTATAGACCCGATGGCCATTGCCCAGGTGATACCAACCCGTGGCACCTTCCTTGAACTGCCCATTGAAACCCAGATGCGTCCCCGCCCGTCTCTGGGCGCTTTGCAGGCCATAGGGGGAATAGGCAAAAGGATTTGGTCCGGTGCGGTCCAGTTCGGCCAGCACGCTTTGCTGCTGATTGCTGGCGAGCAGCAAGGTTCGAGCGAACCGGGTTTCTCCCACGGAGGATTTCAGAGGTTGGATGTTGCGGGCGATGGGCATCAATAGCGTCCTTGATGAGACCTGATAACCCGCGAAGTAATACCTGGCGCTGAAAGGCCAGGTTCGGCAAGCGGGTACTAACTGATCGGTACCCTAACAAACCGTCCTTGAAGGCAACACTATCAGTTCTGCTAGGCTCGCCCGCCACCGGATCTGCCAAGTCTGATACATCAGATCGGCTTCACGCGTAATCCCAATCATCGGATACGGTGTGATCTGCCAGGTAACGACGCTGCGAAAGCCGTTTTTAACGCAGGCGCTCATGGCGCAGCAACGCGCCAGCGGCAAGCTTGTTTTTACGGACGATGCAGCGTGAGCTTCAACGTCAGCGCACCACACCTTCCTCAATCAACAATTTGAGAATCGCCTCGGCCCCGGCTTGGGCCGTCACGCCTTTGAGTACTTGCCCGCCACCGCCACTGGCCTTGGCCGTCGCGGCTTTCATCCGGTCCGCCCCGCTTTTGGCCTTGATCACTTTCAAGCGCTTTGGTCGCGGCTTGGCCGGTTGCAGCGTGGCAACCGCCAACAATTCATCGTCGACGACTTCAACCTCATCGGCCTGCAACACCCCGCGTCGCGCAGGACCGTAGGCGCTCTGACGAGGCTTGGGCGCGGCGTTATCCACAGTTGCCAAAAACGGCAGACGTACCTTCAAGCGACGACGCTGACCGCGCGGCAAGGCTTGCAGCACCAGCGCCGAATCACCGTCGATGGACTCCACCTGTGCCAGCCCCACCACCAACGGCCAGCCTAGACCTTCCGCCAGCAGGAACGGTAACATGCCCGAACCCTCGCCGGTTTCCGCCTGGCTGCCGGTCAGCACCACTTGCGCCCCCGCGTCACGCAGATAAGCGCTCAACACCGGCAATGCATCGGCGCCTTGTGGTTGCTCCAGCACATGCAGTTGCTCAAGGCCCATGCCGAGGTAGGCGCGCAGCGCCGGCTCGGCAATATCGCCGGCATGCAGTACCTGCAAGTTATCCCCAGCCAGTTGCAGACCCAGCTCCACTGCCCGCGCATCCTGCTCCGCTCGGCGTGGCCGACCGGAGGTCGGGTGGGCGCCGATGGACACCAGGCTGATGATTTTAGTGCTCATAACCCTTTCCTTCCCTTAAGCCGCATCGCGCTTGGCGTCGTTGCGGTAAGCCTCTACCGCCGCGATCAAGGCTCGAAGAATCTCGGCGCTCTCGCCGATCACCGACAGGTCGGCCCGTTTGATCATGTCGCAGCCCGGATCAAGGTTGATCGCCACCACCTTGTCGCAGGCACCGATGCCTTGCAGGTGCTGGATCGCCCCGGAAAT
>NZ_RCOB01000011.1:0-2721 GCF_004307665.1 Pseudomonas sp. Sample_16 | reverse complement strand
AGGAGCAAAGCTTGCTCGCGATAGCGTCAGGCCAGCCAGCGTTGAGTCTGAATGTGCCGACGTCATCGCGAGCAAGCTTTGCTCCTACAGAATGGGTGTTTCAGAGGTTTTCGTAGCGGTTCATGTCGAGTACGCCCTCTTCCAACGGTTCGGTCTCGTGGATGTAGCGGCTCAAATCATGGAAGTACTGCCAGAATTGCGGGTGACTGCGGCGGATTCCCCAACGCTCGACGATTTTCTCGAAACGATCGGCGTCCTTGGCGTTTTCCATGGCTTCGACGAACGCAGGCACCTGCCCGGCGGGAATGTTGAACATGAAGTTCGGATAGCTGCTGAGTACTCCAGGAAAAATAGTCAACGTGTCCAGGCCTGGCTGATAGCGCAACGACTCGCCGAGCATGAACGCCACATTACTATGGGCTCGATTGCGCAACATGCTGTAGACCACGCGTTGGCCGCTGGCCGTTTCGATACGCAGCATGGTCGCTTCCGGCAGTTGATCGATAACCTTGAGCCCCGCGGCGGGTCGTGCCGTGAGCGTGCTCAGGGCTTGTTCGGCGTTTTGCAAGTCAGGGTCGATGTTCGGCCGGGAACAATAGGCTCCGTTACAGCGGTTGATCGGATCAGGGTTGGCATTGAGGTCGCCATAGCGTGCCAGCAACTGCAGGGCAAAGTCGCGCTTGGGGTCTTTTTCGTCGAGTTTCAGCGCGGTGGGCGTATCGTCGTCGATGGCTTCATAGTTCAACCACATCTTGAATTTGCCGCCGCTCTGATACCAGTCGCTGAGGTAATCGTCCCGCGAATCCGCAGGCATCAGGCGCAGGAAGTTCTGCTCGGCACCATTGCGAATCAGATCGAAATACAGGCGTGTCTGAGCCTGATGGGAAACGTTGCCGAACACGTCAAAATTCACCGCCAGCTGATAGTAAGTACGTTCCAGCAGCGGGAAATCGAACAACCACATGGTTTGCGGCACATCGCCAATCAGGCCTTTGGTCACGGCAGCACTGTCGAAATGACGGAAAATGCTCAGCAGCGCATTGTCGTTACCCGCCCACAGGGTCGACCAGCTCGGTGCCGGCATTTCGGCGTAGTTGTCCCGGCGCAAGGCCTCGTATTCGTTGCGTTTGTCGCGGTAGTCACGCCACAGACTCAAGACACTGCCGACATCGTCGTTCTGCCCCGGCATCGCCAGCAGCGGCGTGGCCTGGCCGCGATAGTTCGGGTCTGTAATGTAAAGGTCATGTTCCGGCGCCTGGAACAGCGCCCAGAAGTTGTCCCGGATCACGTCGGTAGCGATCTGCCCCCGACAAACCGGCCCGCGAATGAAGGTGCGCACGAAATACTCGGCGTTATCGAGCATGAACTGGTAACGCGCCTGGGCCGGGATTGCCTCGAAGGTGGCAAACGGATTGGCCCGGCTCTGCGGTCCATAGCCGGGCAGCGCATTGGCCTGCCAATTGCCGCTGTAGAACAGGCTTTTGACCCGCGCCATTTTCGCGGCACTCAAGGGGTAAGTGATGTGGGTCTTGTGGACGATCACACCCTGTACCGGCCACAGCCGGTAGTAAAACTGGTTACCTGGGTCATCGTTCGGGCGACGGGTATTGATCAGATCGATGGGCTGGCCAGTCGGTGTGCGCGAGCGCACCCACTGAAAGAAATGACCCGGTTCACCGTCCTTGAAATAGAGGTGCGCGAGAAACCAGTGCTCATACAACCAGCGCCCCACCAGGCTTTGCCGGGCGCCCGCCGAGTTGAGCAGGTTCTCCCACTGCACCACCTGCAACGCTTCTTTGGCGCTCGGCACCAGGCCCTGCTCATCGATCGGCGCACCGGAAGCCAACCAGCGTTGCAAGGTCTGGTACTGCTGATCGGTCAGGCCGGTGACTGCCAACGGCATGCCTTCCTTTGGATGGGCGCTGGCGTACCCATCAAATTCGCCGGGCATCGCGCAAATGTTGTCCCGGTTCAAGCCCAGGACGATCTCTGCAGGCAATTTGGCGTTGGGCTGCAGTGGCGTTCGATGACCCAACTCCAGCATCCGCGCCATCAAGGCAGCCTGATTGCTCTGGGCGTCGAGCACCGAATAAAAACCCAGTTGCTGCCAGGCCTGTTTGCCGCTCGCGTCATAAAACAAACGGGTTGGAGTTACCGCCTGGCCACGATCACCGTCATACACCGGGACTTTGGTCGCACCGCGTGCGGCACCTTCGCCGCTGCCGAGGTTGAGCTGGCAGGCCGCGTCATTACAGGCGTGGCAGGCCACACACTTTTCAGTGAAGATCGGTTGAATGTCACGGGTGTAGGAAATGGAAGAGGAACTGTCAGCAGTAACCGCCGGGTCTTGCGCCGTTGCGCCCCAGCTTAAAAACAGCAAAACACTGCTGATGACGACGCGATACGACATGTCCCTGGTCCCGATCCTTTAAAAAACGCCGCGATTCTACCGGTCCGGCGCCCTCTCCAACATGAACGATATTCATGCAAAACCCGAACATGCTCCAAAAGCGCACAGGTTTGCTATTATCCCGGCCCTTCGTCATGGTCTTTCCGAGTAGTCCCAATGTCCGATCGCAGTGTTCGCCTTCAAGCTCTCAAGCACGCCCTCAAAGAGCGCATTCTGATTCTCGATGGCGGTATGGGCACGATGATCCAGAGCTACAAGCTCGAGGAGCAGGATTACCGTGGCAAACGCTTCGCCGACTGGCCGAGCGACGT
>NZ_RCOB01000060.1:0-64720 GCF_004307665.1 Pseudomonas sp. Sample_16 | reverse complement strand
TTTCTTGCCCCATCGAGAGGCCGAGTGGAGGTTCTGCGTAGTGGGCAACCCGGCAGGGATGCCGGGTTAGCCGCCCCCGGCCATGGATGGCCGATGGCGGCGGGCCCACGGAGCAGGACCGGAGCGAGGGCATGCCGAGCCTAGGCGAGGCACCGAACGAAAGGGGCAAGAGCGTTTGGTTACTTTGCGCTTTTCAAAGTGACCCGCTGTAAGAGCGGAACCCTAAGCCGCCGTTACCGCAGCAACGGATATGTACACCTCACAACGTAAAGCCGCCGCTACCACAGCAACGGATATGTACACCTCACAACGTAAAAGCCGCCGTTACCACAGCAACGGATATGTACACCACCAAAACAAAAAAAATCTTAGAGAGCCACACCCTGCTCATCCATCTTGCGCCGCAAGCTCAACGGACGCATGTCAGTCCAGGTCTCCTCGATGTAAGCCAGGCACTCCTTTTTCAACCCGCTCTTGCCCACGGTACGCCAGCCTTGCGGCACAGCTTTGTAGTCGGGCCAGATCGAGTATTGCTCTTCGTGGTTGACCACGACCTGAAAGAGGATGTCCTCGCGGTCGAATACTGAAGTCATGCTGTTTCTCCATCACTTTAGGGTGGGCCGCACGCTGCGTGCAGCCGCGATGTAGAAGGAACGTTCCGGCCCCCGGAAAATTTAAAGCCCGGTGGTTGCAGCGGCCAATGCCCGGCCGAAAATCTCGGCGACGCGGTCGATTTCTGCGGCGGTAATCACCAGCGGCGGCAGGAAACGCACCACCGCGCCATGCCGGCCACCCAGTTCCAGGATCAAGCCACGCTTGAGGCATTCGCGCTGCACCAGCGGCGCCAAACGCGCAAAGGCAGGCGGATGCCCCAACGCGTCCAGCGCCCCCGTCGGGTCGACCAGTTCGACGCCAAGCATCAAGCCACGACCGCGAATGTCACCCAGTTGCGGGAAGTCGCGCTGCAGGATGCGCAAGTGTTCGCTCAAGCGCTCGCCCATGGCGGTGGCGTGTTCGCAC
Organism: Pseudomonas sp. Sample_16; assembly: GCF_004307665.1. Classification (NCBI taxonomy): domain Bacteria; kingdom Pseudomonadati; phylum Pseudomonadota; class Gammaproteobacteria; order Pseudomonadales; family Pseudomonadaceae; genus Pseudomonas; species Pseudomonas sp. Sample_16. The sequence goes on along the minus strand of NZ_RCOB01000060.1, from coordinate 63,700 downwards.
ACTTTGTGTTCAACCAGGTAACGCATCACCGCAGAACCGGCAGCCATGGCCATCTGATTGCCACGGAACGTCCCGGCATGGGCGCCCGGCAACCAGGTGTCGAGCCAGTCTCGATACACCACCACCGCCAACGGCAGACTGCCGCCGATGGCCTTGGACATCACCACCACGTCCGGAATGATCCCCGCATGCTCGAAGGCGAACATCTTGCCGGTGCGGGCGAAACCGCTCTGAATCTCGTCGACGATCAACGCGACGCCAGCCTTTTCGGTAATCCGGCGCAACCCACGCAACCAGTCCAGATCGGCCGGGATCACCCCGCCCTCGCCCTGCACAACTTCAACGATCACCGCCGCCGGCAATAGCACTCCGGCTTCCGGATCGTTCAACAGGTTTTCCAGATAACTCAAGTTGGCCTTGACCCCTTGCGCGCCGCCCAAACCAAAGGGGCAACGGTAATCGTAAGGGTACGGCATGAACTGCACGCCATTGCCGAGCAAAGCGCCCAGCGGCTTTTTCGGCCCCAGACTGCCCATCAGGCTCAACGCGCCCTGGCTCATGCCGTGGTAACCGCCCTGGAACGACAAAACGGTGCTGCGACCGGTGGCGGTGCGCACCAGTTTCAGCGCCGCTTCTACGGCATCGGTGCCGGTGGGACCGCAGAACTGGATTTTCGCTTGCGCGGCCAGTGCTGGCGGCAACAAGCCGAACAGGTCCTGTACGAACCGGTCCTTGACCGGCGTCGTCAGGTCAAGCGTATGCAGAGGCAACTCGTCAGTCAGCACTTGCTGGATGGCTTCGATCACCACCGGATGGTTATGCCCCAACGCAAGGGTACCGGCGCCCGCCAGGCAGTCGATGAACGTGCGACCTTCGACGTCTTCGACATGAATGCCCTTGGCGCGCTTGAGGGCCAGTGGAATGCGTCGCGGGTAGCTGCGGGCGTTGGATTCCTGTTGGCTCTGACGGGCCAGTAACGGCGATTCGGCGAACTGATAAAGCGACTCGGTCGGGGCGACCCGGGCCGGCTGATCTTCGATAAGACTGGTAGCGACTGACATCTCTCGACCCCTCAATAAGGTTTTCCTGTTGTGGAAACGCATCAGGGGCTCAAGGATTTAGACCTTCGACAAGGCTTTGTGCATAGGGATGACGGGGAGACCCGCCACTGTCAGGGGTTCGGCCTGCGGCTGGTAGCCCAGGCGCCGATAAAAGGCTTCGCCGGTTCGCGTGCTGTTCAATCGCGACTGGCGCAGCCCCTGATTGATCAGCCAGCCCTCGAGATCGCGCACCAACGCTTGGCCGACCCCGCGACGAAACCACTCCGGCATCACATAGCAGAACGCAACCTGCCCCTGATTCGACGCCATCGCCACCCCCACCGGTTTGTCGTGCAGCAGGGCGAGGTTGAGGTACAGGTGTTGATCCGAGAGCCAAAGCAGGATGTTTTCGTGGGTTTGATTTTGCGTCCAGGTCGCAACGACTTGCGGCTGATTACGATGGTCGAGGGCGCAACCGACCCGAATGGAGCGCTCGATGATGCGGCTGATGATACCGGCGTCGGCCGGAGTCGCCTTGCAGGTATGTATGGGTTCGTCCATGGCGCCGTTACCTCAATCCATTGAGTGTCACGGAACGATAGTTGTACGAGAGCCGGACGACCAATGCAGAGAAGTTACATTTGATGTAGCGCCCGCGGGAGCGGCGGTGCGACGATTCGACTTGCCCGCGATGGCGTCCTGGCAGGCGATATTGATGCTGAATCTGCCGACCTCATCGCTGGCAAGCCAGCTCCCACAGGTAATGTGTCGTGCCAGGTTGATGCGGCCAACACAAGACCTGTGGTGTTTGGTCAGACCGGTTGCAACGGCATGCTCAATTCAACCCGCAACCCATCCGGGCGGCTGTCGAAATGCAACGTACAACCACAGCGCTGGACGATGGCCTGGACAATTGCCAGGCCGAGACCGCAACCGGTGCTTTGACCGTTGCGCCAGAATCGCTGGGTCAGGTGTTGCACGTCATCCTCGGCAATGCCCGGCCCATGATCGCGGACCACGAACTGCACACGGTTGCCGCTGGTTTGCAGGCTGAGCTCAACCTCACCTTCGCCGGGCGTATGGCGCAAGGCGTTGTCCAGCAAGTTGCGCAGCGCGGCAATCGACAGCACCGCAGGCATTTGTACCGGCGCCTGGGAGACCCTGGCGGGCAATTGCAATTTAATGCGCTGGCGATCACCACCGGCGGCGTCCTGAATCGCCAGTTTTGCCACCTGCTCAGCGCTGCATTGCACACCGTCGTCAAACGACAAACTGCCCTCGACCCGGGCCAGCAACAACAATTGTTCAAGCGTGCGGTGCAGACGGTCGGCGCCCTCCTCGGCCCGGGCCAGGGACTGATCCCGAGCCGCGCCATCGGTCATGCGCGCCACCTGCAGATGGGTCTTGATCGCGGTCAGCGGGCTGCGCAATTCATGGGCCGCGTCACCGGTCAGCCGGCGCTCGCGCTCGATGGTCTTGCCGATGCGCTGGAACAGCTGGTTCTGCGTATCGAGCAGTGGTTGCAGTTCGCTGGGTAACGGCTGAACCTGCAAAGGTTCCAGGGAGTCGGCGCTGCGACGCATCAAGGCATCGCGCATGCGATTGAGCGGCGCCAGTCCCTGGCCGATCCCCAGCCACAACAGGCACAGGCAACCCAGCAGCGCCACACCCACCGGCACCGAAGCGGCCAGCAGGATCGACATGTTCAACGCTTCCCGTTCGATTTGCCGATCGGCGGTGGTGATCCGCAGATCGCCTCGCGCCAGGGTAAAACTGCGCCACGGTGCGCCGTCGATCATCTGATCGTGGAAGCCCATTTTTTCGGCTTCCAGGGTCTGGCCAGGGTCCGTGTGACTGCGGGCGAGGATTTCCCCACGCAGCGAGCTGACCTGGCACGCCATGCCACCGGGAATGCTCAGCTGTTCGGCACTGAAATGCGTGCCCTCGCCCTTGCTCGGCAATGGCGGCAATTGCTCCATCAGCCCGGCGACCATCCGCGCCGAAGCCACCAGGCGCTGGTCGAGGGAGAACATCATCTGGTTGCGCAAGTCGCTGAGCATCCAGGCCGCGGCCAGCGCCCAGATCAGCGCAAACGCGGCGCCGAGCGTCAGGCTCAGGCGCAAACGCAAACTCATCACTTCGATTGATCTCCCCCGTCGGCCGGCCCCAGGCGATAGCCCAGACCGCGCACTGTTTCAACGATGCCTTTACCCAGTTTGCTGCGCAGGTGATGGATATGCACGTTGAGGGCGTTGCTTTCCAGTTCGTCGTTGAAGCCGTAGACGCTGTCCTTGAGTTGCTCGGTGGACAACACCCGGCCACGGTTATGCAGCAGGGCCTGCAACAGCGACTGTTCGCGACGCGAGAGGTCCACCGGCCGACCGGCGAGCGTGGTTTCGCGGCTGCTCGGGTCGTAGGTCAGGGCGCCGTGTTCGATCAGATTGACACTACGCCCTGCCACCCGCCGCAACAGCGTATGCAGGCGCGCGGCCAGTTCGCGCAGGTCGAAAGGCTTGAGCAAATAGTCGTCGGCGCCGGCCTGCAGACCGTCGACGCGGTCAATGACCGAGTCCCTGGCCGTGAGGATCAACACCGGTAACTCCAGACCGTTGTGGCGCAATTGCTGAAGTAACTTCAGGCCGTCTTCATCGGGCAGACCGAGGTCGAGCACCATCACGTCGAACTCCGCCACCTTGAGCATCGCCCGGGCTGCAGACGCGGTGGCCACGTGCTCAACGGTCAGGCCCTGGGCGGTCAGGCCGGCGACGATGCCGCTGGCGATCAACTCATCGTCTTCGCAAACCAGTACGTGCATAAGAGCCTCGTGTAAATAAAGCGGATTAGGCCGGCGACCGATTAAGCGGACATTATGCCGCAAGTGCCATTGCCACAAGGCTGCCAAGGTTAATCATCGGTTAATCGTCGCCACCCATTGTGCTGCTCACTTGCAAAAGATAAGGCTTTTCCATGCGCCATCTGTTCCTACTCGTCGCCCTGTTGTTCTCCGGCCTGACCCAGGCCGGCACTGATCCGTTTGCAACCAAGCCAGAGTTTCTGCCGGTCGACAAAGCGTTTGTCTTTACCTCGCAGCGCCTTGAGTCCGGCGAAACCCAATTGTTCTGGCAGATCGCCGACGGCTATTACCTGTATCAGAAGCGGCTGAAGTTCGACGGTTTACCGATCGGGCAGCAACCTGCATTACCGCAGGGCGAAGCGCACAGCGACGAGTTTTTCGGTGATCAGCAAGTCTATCGCCAGGGTCTGGAGTTGAAGATTCCTGCCGGTGCCACGGGTCAGGTCAAGGTCGGATTCCAGGGCTGTGCCGACGCAGGTTTGTGTTATCCGCCACAAACCCAGGTCGTGGACCTGGGTAACAGCGACGCCGCCGTTGCAACTGACGAAGCGCCGGACCAGGCATTGGCCAGCGGCCTGCAAAAGCAGGCATTGGGTTGGAGCTTGCTGGTGTTTTTCGGCCTCGGACTGTTGCTGGCGTTTACCCCCTGCTCGCTGCCGATGTTGCCGATTCTGGCGGGTTTGATCGTCGGCAGCGGCGCCTCGACCAAGCGCGGTTTTGCCCTCGCAGGCAGTTATGTGGTGAGCATGGCATTGGTCTACGCAGCGATGGGTGTGCTGGCGGCGCTGTTGGGGGCGAATCTGCAGGCACTGTTGCAAAATCCTTGGCTACTGGGCAGCTTCGCGGCGATTTTCGTATTGTTGGCGTTACCGATGTTCGGCTTCTTCGAACTGCAATTGCCGGTGGCGGTTCGTGATCGGCTGGAAAATGTCTCGCGCAATCAGCGCGGCGGCAGCCTGGTCGGCGCCGGTGTGCTGGGGGCTTTGTCTGGCCTGTTGGTGGGGCCGTGCATGACCGCGCCGCTGGCCGGCGCCCTGCTCTACATCGCGCAAAGTGGCAACGCGTTGCACGGCGGGCTGATCCTGTTTGCCCTGGGCATTGGCATTGGCATGCCGCTGCTGTTGCTGGTGACGGTCGGCAATCGCTTCATGCCCAAGCCTGGCGCCTGGATGAACCTGGTCAAAGGCATTTTCGGTTTCCTGTTCCTCGCCACTGCGCTGCTGATGCTGCGTCCGGTGCTGGATGAGTCCCTGTGGGTCGGTTTGTGTGGCGCGTTGCTGGTGATTGCGGCCTACAGCGCCTGGAAGCAATCGGACGGCTTCGGTCGCGTGGCGCATCTGTTCGGTGCTACTTCGTTGTTGCTGGGCATGTGGGGAGGCTTGTTGATGATCGGCGCAGCAGGCGGCAGCGATGATTTGTTCAAACCATTGCAGGTTTTCCGCGCTTCGAACTCGGCCGTTGCGGCTGTCCCGGTCGGTCACGACGCCTTCACTACCGTCAAGGACCCGCAAGCCCTGCAACGGGAACTCGACGCGGCGCAAGCGCAGGGCCAATGGGTACTGCTCGATTACTACGCCGACTGGTGCGTGGCGTGCAAGGTCATGGAAAAACAAGTGTTCGGTAAAACCAGCGTGCTTGAAGCCTTGAGCGATGTGCGCTTGCTCCGGCTGGACGTCACCGCCGACAATGCCGCCAGCCGTGAACTGCTCGGTCGCTACAAAGTACCGGGGCCGCCGAGCCTGTTGTGGATCGGTGCCGACGGCGTTGAGCGTCGCAGCCAACGCATCACCGGCGAGGTCGATGCCGACACGTTCCTGAAACGCTGGACCACCACCCGAGACGCTCGCTAATGCTGACCTTCACCCTCGGCACCTTTGCAATCGCGCTGAACCACCTGCTGCTGATCAGTGCCTTGGCACTGGCGACCTTTGTCGGTTGGCGAGTGGCCAAACGTGGGGGCGAGAACCCAGAGTCGGCGCTGTTCAGTCTGTTCCTGATCGGCATGCTCGCGGCGCGGGTCGGTTTCGTCGCCGTTTACTGGAACCACTATCGCAGTGATCCCTGGCAGATCATCGACCTGCGCGACGGCGGTTTCCTCGCTTGGCCGGGGGTGATCGCGCTGGTGCTTGCCACCCTGTACCGAGGCTGGCGTCGACCGGGTTTGCGCCGCCCTTTGGGCTTTGGTGTCGCCAGCGGCCTGGCGTTCTGGCTATTGGCGACCTTCTCCCTGGCGATCTACGAGCAAGGCACGCGCTTGCCGGAAATCGCCTTGCGTAATGCCGCCGGTGAAACGGTGCAACTGGCCGACTACAAGGGCGGCCCGCTGGTGATCAATCTGTGGGCCACCTGGTGTCCGCCATGCCGCCGGGAAATGCCGGTGCTGGAGAACGCTCAACAGCAACGCCCGGACCTGACGTTCCTGTTCGTCAATCAGGCCGAAAGCATGCAAAGCGTCGCAACGTTCCTGGAAACCCAAGGCCTCAGTCTGTCCAATGTATTGTTCGACGGCAGTGGTCGCCTGGGTCAGGCCGTCGGCTCAATGGCATTGCCAACTACGCTGTTCTACAGCCCCGACGGTCGCTTGCTGGGCAGCCATCTGGGTGAACTGTCGCAGGCCAGCCTGGCCCGCGCCCTGGAAAACTTCGATTCCGTACCTGCCACCTCTTCAAGGAAACTGCCATGCCCCGCCTCCGCCATCTGCTGACCCTGAGCCTCGGTGCCGTCCTGCTGCACTTGCCATGGGTGCAGGCCGAAGAGTTGCCCGAGGCGATCAAAAAGATCGAAGCCAAAGGCGCGAAGATCGTCGGCCAGTTCGATGCCCCTGATGGCTTGCGCGGGTACGCCGCGCAATACCAGAACCGAGGCATGGCGCTGTACCTGACGCCGGACGGCAAACACGTGCTGCTGGGCAATCTGTATGACGCCCAAGGCAATGACCTGAGCAGCGCACCGTTGCAGAAACTGGTGTACGCGCCAATGGCCAAGGAAGTCTGGGGCAAGATGGAAGCGAGCAACTGGATTGCCGATGGCAGCAAGGATGCGCCGCGTATCGTCTACATGTTCAGTGACCCGAACTGCCCTTACTGCAACATGTTCTGGGAACAGGCGCGGCCATGGGTCAAGGCCGGCAAAGTGCAGCTGCGTCACATCATGGTCGGCATCATCCGCGAAGACAGCCCCGGTAAATCCGCCGCCCTGCTCGCCGCCAAGGACCCGCAAAAAGCGTTGCAAGACCACGAATCCGCCGGCAAGGCCAGTACGCTTAAAGCCCTGAAGGAAGTGCCACCGGCAATTGCGGCGAAACTGGCGGCCAACATGCAGTTGATGGAAGACCTGGAGCTGCAAGCCACTCCGGCCATTTTCTACATGGACAGCAAGGGTGAACTGCAACAGCAGCAAGGTGCGCCGTCGCCGGACAAACTGGCGAAGATTCTCGGGCCTAAATAGTGTTCTGATTTTGATCGTTCCCACGCTCCGCGCGGGAATGCAGCTCGGGACGCTTCGCGCCCTTCCAGAGCCGGACGCAGAGCGTCCGAAGAGGCATTCCCACGCAGAGCGTGGGAACGATCTCAAACGCAGAGCGTGGGAACGATCTCAAACCAACTAATTTCTTTGAGCCAAAAACTCGAGCAACGCCTCAGTGACAAACTGCGGATTCTCCAGATTGGAAATATGCCCCGCCTCCGGCACCAGCACACAGGGACAACCGATCAGCTCGGCCATTTCCTGCGCTTCGCTTGGTGGACGCGGCTTGTCCTGATCGCCACACAATACAAGCGTACTCGCCGCGTCCAGTTCGCCCAGACGCGGCAACAGATCATCACGCGCGAACGTAATCCGGCCCATCGGTACGATGCTTTCACGCAGACGTTGCGCTGGCAATGCGGCGAGTTTGGCGCGGAACGCCTGATACAACGCCGACTGCGGATCGATGCCCGGACGGAAGAAAATCGGTACCACGATGTCCAGCAACTGCGGTGCAATCACGCCGCTTTGTTCGATCATGTCGAACAACGAAAAATAGTACTGGCGGGTCGGTTCCGGCTCGACACCGACATAGGTGTCCATCAACACCAGGCCATTGAGCCGCTGCGGTGCCGACAACGCCAGGCGTACGCCCCACATGCCGCCGACCGACAGGCCGATCAGGGTCACACGCGCGATATTCAAATGATCGAGCAATGCCAAGGCCTGGCGCGCCACATCGTCCAGCGATGCCGTGCCAGCAGGCAACGCCCCCGATTCACCGTGGCCCCACAGGTCCAGCGCGATGACTCGATACTGTTGTGATAGCGCCGCGATCTGCGGCGCCCACATGGTCTGGTCCCACAGATAACTGCCGGCCAGCAGGACTGCCGGACCAGAGCCTTGATCAATGTAATGGAGGGGTTGGCCGTCTAGGGTTACGAAAGGCATCGTGTCTGCGCCAGTAAAAATGGAACAGCAAGACTGCGCGGCTGGCAGGTTGCAGTCAATCGCACCAATGTATGTATTCCTGCTGACGCCATCGCTGGCAAGCCAGCTCCCACAGGGTTCTGAGTCGAACATGGATTTTGTGCACGACATCAATCACTGTGGGAGCTGGCTTGCCAGCGATGGCGTCAGCCCAGGCACTAAAGAATCAAAGCCCCTCCAGCTGCGCCATCAGATCATTCAGCCGATCCACCTTGTCCTCGGTGATCTCACTGGCCGCCAGCCCGTCGATGTAACCGGCCAGTTCTTCCACCGTGCTGCATTCGAACATCGCCCGCAACGGTACATCCCTTTGCAGGGTTTTCTGCACCCGCGAGGCGATCTGGGTGGCCAGCAGCGAATGCCCGCCCAACTCGAAGAAATTGTCGCGAACACCGACCTTCTCCACCTTCAATACCTCGGCCCAGATAGCGGCCAGGGTCTGCTCAAGCTCATTGCGCGGCGCCTGGTAATCCTGGCTTTGCAACTGACCGATTTCCAGCACCGGCAGCGCCTTGCGGTCCAGTTTGCCGTTGGCGTTGAGCGGCATTTTGTCCAGCCACAGCCAGTGCAGCGGCACCATGTATTCCGGCAGTTCGGCGCGCAGGCGCTGCTTGATGCGTTCCAGGCATTCGGCTGGATTGAGCGTTGAATCGGCAGGCACCAGATAGCCGACCAGATGCTTGCCATTCGCACCTTCCTGCACACCGACCGCCGCGTCGCGTACTTGCGGCTGTTCATGCAGGCGCGCTTCGATTTCACCCAACTCGATGCGGTAACCGCGAATTTTCACCTGGTGATCGATGCGCCCGACGTACTCCAGCACGCCGTCGTTGCGACGCCGAGCCAGGTCGCCGGTGCGATACAAACGCTCGCCCGGTGCGCCAAACGGGTTGGGCACGAACACCTGCGCGGTGCGCAGCGGATCGCTGACGTAACCGCGTCCGACGCCGGTGCCAGCGACGCACAACTCGCCCACCGCGCCCAGCGGTACCAGTTCCAGTGCGCCGTCGAGCAGGTACAAGCGGTTGTTGTCGGTCGGCGTACCGATCGGCAAATAACTGCCGCGGGTGGAGGCCGTGTCCACGCGGAAAAACGCCACGTCATCCGAGCACTCCGCCGGGCCGTAGGCATTCACCAGGCCGATGGCCGGGTAACGCTGCAACCATTGATGCGCCAGTTCAGGCGGCATCGCTTCCCCGGTCGGCAGCATCCAGCGCAAGCCATCGAGGCTCATCCGCTCCTGAGCGAGCATGCCCTGGATCAACGACGGCACGCTTTCCAGCACAGTGATGCCCTGGTTCTGCACGTGGGCCAGCAAGCCTTGCGGATCGTGGGCGATGCTGTTCGGCACGATGTCCACCCGTGCACCGAACAACGGCGCAGCGAGGAACTGCCAGACCGAAATGTCGAAGCTTTGCGAAGCCGTCTGCGCGATCACGTCGGACTCGCTCAGGTCCAGATACGGCACCTTGCTCAACTGGTTGTTGAGCATGCCGCGCTGTTCGACCATCACCCCCTTGGGCAAACCGGTGGAACCGGAGGTGTAGATCACGTAGGCCAGGTTGTCCGGGGCGCTGTAGATACCCGGATTGCCCAACGCAACATCGCTCGCCTGCACCTGTTCCCAGACCAGCAATCGAGGCCGATTGGCACAGCTGAATTCTTCCAGCAGCCCAAGCGCTTGCTCGCGACAGGCCTGCGTGCACACCAGCAATGGCGTACGGCTCAGATCGATGATGCGGCTCAGGCGCTGGCTCGGCAGCCCCGGGTCCAGCGGCAGATAACCCGCCCCGGCCTTGAAGCTACCGATGATCATGCCCAGCAGATCGAGGTTGCGCTCGGCCAGCAAGGCCACCGGTTGATCCAGCCCGACACCGGACGCTATCAGCGCATGACCGAGCCGGTTGGCGCGCTGATTCAACTCGGCGTAACTGTGCTGCTCATTCAGGCAACTGGCGGCGATCCGCTGCGGATGCGCGGCCACTTGCGCTTCGAACAAAGCGACATAGCTTTGCTCCAGCGGGTAATGGTGCTCGCTCTGGTTGCAGGCGTGGATCAGAAACGCCTGCTCCTCGGCTCCCAGCAACGGCAGATCGGCCATGTCACCGTGGAAGCCTTCGACCAACGCCAGCAACAATCGCTTGAACTCACCGAGCATGCGCTCGACGGTGTTTTCATCGAAGTAGCGCTGGTCATAGGACAGGTGCAAGCCCAGGTCGTCACCCGGATAGCACACCGCCGTGAGCGGGAAGTTGGTGTGGGTGCGACCCGAATCGGAAGTGGCGTTGAGGCTCTGCGCACGGTCCAGCACCGAGGTTTCCACCGGAGCGTTTTCGAACACGAACAGGCTGTCGAACAGCGGCTGGCCCTTGGGCAATTCGCTTTGTTCCTGGATATTCACCAACGGCAGGTATTCGTACTCGCGCAGTTGCATGTTGCTGTCGAGCAAGTCGCTGAGCCATTGGCGCACGCTGCAACGCCGATCGTCCTGAGGCATTTTTACCCGCAGCGCGATGCTGTTGATGAACAGGCCGACAGTGCGTTGCATCTCTGGCATCTGCACCGGTCGCCCGGCCACCGTGACACCGAACAACACGTCACGATCACCGCTCAAGCGCCGCAGCACCAAAGCCCACGCTGCCTGGGCAAACGTGTTGATGGTCAGTTGATGGGCCTGCGCCAGTTCACGCAATCGTGCACCGTCACGGGCGTCGAGTTTTGTGTAGCGGTCGCCGACGAGCATGCCGCCGCTGTCGCCGGCATGCTCGCGCAAAAACGGCCGGTCGCTCGGGATCGGCGTCGTGCGTTCAAAGCCTTGCAGGTTGGTTTTCCACCACTGCCGCGCTTCGGCCAGGCTCTGGCGTTGCAGCCAGCCGATGTAATCGCGGTAACGCGGCGGCACCGCCAGTTGCGCATCCCGGCCCTCGCCGAAGGCACTGTAGATTTCGAAGAAATCGTTCATCAACAGCGAGCGGCACCAGGCATCGATGAGGATGTGATGGTTGCTCATCATGAACCAGTAGCGCGCCGCCCCTACACGAATCAGGCGCAAGTGGAACGGTGCCTGGTTGAGCAGATCGAAGCCGGCCTCACGCTCGGTCTTGAGCAATGTCTGCAGCTTCGGTTCCTGCTCGGCCTCAGAGATAGCGCTCCAGTCGAGGTATTCGATCGGCGTAGTGCCCGGTTTGTGGATAACCTGCAACATGTCTTCGCCGACGTTCCAGCAGAACGACGCGCGCAAGGCTTCGTGACGAGCGATGACCGCTTGCCAGGCCTGGGTGAAACGCTGCGGATCAAGTTCGCTGTTGATGCGATAGCGATCCTGCATGTAGTACAGGCCGGTACCCGGTTCCAGCAAGGTGTGCAGCAGCATGCCTTCCTGCATCGGGGTCAGTGGGTAGACATCCTCGATCACCGCCGCCGGAACCGGTAGCGCATCCAGTTGCGTCTGGTTGAGCCGGGCCAGCGGGAAGTCCGACGGCGTCAGGCCGCCGACGTCATCACGCAGGCAATGCTCGATCAGGCTTCGCAATTCGCCAAGGTAGGCGTCCGCCAGATCGCCGATGGTCTGTGGATCGTGGCGATCGGCGCTGAAGGTCCAGCGCAATACCAGTTCCCCACCGTAGACCTGACCGTCGACGCTCAACTCGTTTGGCAACGGTGCATTGGCATCGTGGGCCGCGCCGATGGTTTCATCCAGTGGATGGAACAGCGCATCGACACCAAAGCTCTGGTCGAACTGCCCCAGGTAGTTGAAGGTGACCGGCGCCACTGGCAACGCGGCCATGCTGCGGCGACTCTGGTCGTCGGCGAGATATCGCAGCACGCCATAACCCAGGCCTTTGTGCGGCACGGCGCGCAGTTGCTCCTTGATCGCCTTGATCGAAGCGCCCTGTCCTGCAGCCTCTTCAATGTTCGACGGGGTCAGGCGCAGCGGATAAGCACTGGTGAACCAGCCGACAGTGCGAGTCAGGTCAATCTCGTCGAACAGCGTTTCGCGGCCATGGCCTTCCAGTTGAATCAACGCCGAGGCGTGACCGCTCCAACGGCACAGCACACGGGCCAATGCGGTCAGCAGCAGGTCGTTGACCTGGGTGCGATAAGCGCTCGGCGCCTGTTGCAGCAGTTGCCGGGTGCGTTCGCTGTCGAGGCGCACGCTGACGGTTTGCGCGTGACGATTTTGCCGACCACCCTCGGGACGATCACACGGCAAATCGGCGCTCGGCCCCGCCAGTTGCGCCTGCCACCAGCCCAGCTCTTCGCGCAGGGATTCGCTGCCGGCATAGGCCTGCAAGCGTGCGGCCCAGTCCTTGAACGCACTGGTTTTGGCCGGCAGTTTCAGCGACTGCTGCGCGTCGAGTTGGCGGTAAACGGTTTGCAGATCGTCGAGCAGCACACGCCAGGAAACACCATCGACCACCAAGTGGTGAATCGCGATGAACAGCCGTTGCTGGCCCTCGGGACCATCGACCAGCAGCACGCGCATCAGCGGTCCTTCTTCGAGGTCGAGGCTGCGCTGGGCGTCGGCGAACAGCGCGGCGCATTTGTCCATGGAGGCAACGCGCACCTGCCACAGCACCGGCGTATCGGCCATCGCCTGATGTTCAGCATGCCACTGGCCAGCCACCTTGCTGAAGCGCAGGCGCAGGGCATCGTGTTGCTCGATCACTGCCAGCAACGCCTGCTCCAGGCAATGGGGTTCCAGCGGTGCGGTCGGTTGCAGCAGCAACGCCTGGTTCCAGTGTTGGCGCTGTGGAATATCGGTGTCGAAGAACCAGTGCTGGATCGGCGTCAGGCGCGACTCGCCGCTGAGCAATCCTTGTTCGGCGGTGACCTGCTCGGTGCGGGTCGCCACGGCGGCGAGGGTCTGCACAGTCTGATGCTGGAACAGATCACGCGGGCTGAAATGAATGCCCTGCTGCCGCGCGCGGCTGACCACCTGGATCGACAGGATCGAGTCGCCGCCCAGTTCGAAGAAGTTGTCGTTGAGCCCAACCGGTTCGACGTTCAGCACTTCACACCAGATCTGCGCCAGCGTGACTTCCAGTTCGTTGCCCGGCGCCACGTACTGCTGACGGTTCAGCTCCGGGTCCGGCGCCGGCAGCGCACGGCGGTCAAGTTTGCCGTTGGCGGTCAGCGGCATGCTGGCCAGCAGAATCAGGTGCGTGGGTACCATGTAATCCGGCAGTTGCGACTTGAGATGCGCCTTGAGCGCTTCGCGCAGTTCGGCCTGTTGCGCTTCGCCAAGCTCTGCGACTTCGCTCACCAGATAGCCAACCAGTTGCTTGCCACTCGGTGCATCCAGCGCCAACACCACGGCTTCACGGACCGACGGATGTTCCAGCAGGCGGGTTTCGATTTCACCCAGTTCGATGCGGAAACCACGAATTTTTACCTGATGGTCAATCCGTCCCAGGTACTCCACCAAACCATTCGCGCGTTGGCGCACCAGATCGCCAGTGCGATAAATACGCCCGCCGTTGTCGGCGAACGGGTCAGCCACAAAGCGTTCAGCGGTCATGCCCGGGCGCTGGTGATAACCCTGGGCCAGGCCCGCGCCACCAACGTACAACTCACCAGTCGCGCCTTGCGGCACCAATGCCAGATCGGCGTCGAGGATGTACGCCACGCGATCACCGATGACGCTGCCGATCGGCACGCTGCCCAGACCTTCTTCCAACACCTGCGGGGCCAGACTGGCCAGCGGCATGACCACGGTTTCCGTCGGGCCGTAGGCATTGAAGAACGCGCTCGGTTTGAACGCTGCGCGAATGCGCGCCAGGTGCTCACCGGTCAGGGCTTCACCGCCAGTGATGATCATGCGCACCGGCAGCGTCTCGTTGCGGGTCGCCAGCCACTGCGCCAACTGGCTGCCGTAGCTCGGGGTGAAACCGAGGACATTGATGCGATGGGTGCGGATCAACGCGCAGATTTCTTCGGCATCCCATTGGCCCTGCGCCCGCAGAACCACTTGCGCGCCACTCAACAACGGCACCAGCAAACGCTCGGTCGCAGCGTCGAAGTTGATCGAATAGAAATGCAGTTCGCAGTCGTCCGGGCGCATGGCAAAGCGCTCGATCACTGCACGACAGTGCATGGCGATTTCACCGTGGGGCACCACCACGCCTTTCGGTTTGCCGGTGGAGCCCGAGGTGTAGATCAGGTACGCCTGATGTTGCGGCAGGCTGATAAACGGCAACTCGGTAACGGGATAATCAGCCAGGCTTGCCGCATCTTCTTCCACGCACCAGCGGCCGACCGTCGACGGCAATTCGCCCAAGGCTTTGAACATTGCCGCATCGCTCAAGAGCAGGCCGACGCCGCTGTCTTCGATCATGTAATGCAATCGATCGAGCGGGTATTCCGGGTCCAGCGGCACATAGGCGCCACCGGCCTTCAGGATCGCCAGCAGGCCGACGACCATCTCCAGCGAACGCGCCAATGCCAGGCCCACGCGCACCTGCGGCCCGACGCCGCGCTCGCGCAGCATCCACGCCAGGCGATTGGATCGGCTGTCGAGTTCGGCATAGCTCAAGGTTTGCCCGGCGAACGTCAGTGCCGGGGCATTGGGGCGGGCACACGCCTGCGCGCTGAACAGCTGATGGATGCACTGGTCCAGACGATGTTCGCCCGGTTCGACGCCAAGGCTATCGAGCAGCCTGGTTTGTTCCGCCGCCTCCAGTAGCGGCAGTTCACTGAGTCGCTGTTGCGGATCGGCAATCAACGCTTCGAGCAGGTTGCGCCAATGCCCGGCCATGCGCGCAATCCGCGGTTCGTCGAACAAATCAGTGCTGTAGGTCAGGCAGCAACCCAGGCGATGGTCGAGGTCAGTGACTTCCAGGTTGAGGTCGAACTTGGTCGCGCGGGCATCGTTGGCCAGGTACTCGACGGTCATGCCGGCCAGGCGACGACTCTGCTGGAATTCCCAGCGCTGCACGTTGCACATCACTTGGAACAGGGGGTTATAGGCGGCGCTTCGCGGCGGTTGCAAGGCTTCCACCAGATGATCGAACGGCAAGTCCTGATGGGACTGGCCTTCGATGACCGTGTGGCGAACCTGCTCGAACAACTCGCCCACGGACATCTGCCCGTCGAGCTGGCAACGCAGCACCTGGGTGTTGAGGAACGCGCCAATCAGTCCTTCGCTTTCCGGACGAATCCGGTTAGCCACCGGAGCGCCGATGCGCAAATCGGTCTGGCCGCTGTAGCGGTACAACAGCGTAGCCAGGGCGGCAGTCATGGTCATGAACAGGGTCAGACCGTTTTGTGCATTGAAAGCGCGGACCCGGGCCGCGAGGTCGTCGCTCAGGTCGAAACGGTACAACTCACCTTGATGGCTTTGCACTGGTGGACGCGGACGGTCGGCGGGCAATTCCAGCAGCGGATGTTCACGGCCCAGTTGCGTTGTCCAGTAGTCGAGCTGGCGCTGACGCTCACCGGACTCCAGCCACTGCCGCTGCCACACGCTGTAATCGAGGTACTGCACCGGTAGCGGCGCCAGCGGCGATTCGTGGTCATCGACGAACGCTTCGTAAAGCGCGCTCAATTCGCGGGCAAAAATGTCCATCGCCCAACCTTCGGTGACGATGTGGTGCAAGGTCAGTACGAAGTAGTGCTCCTGCTCGGTAGTCTTGACCAGGCAGGCGCGCAGCAGCGGTCCGCTTTCCAGATCGAACGGCTTGTGCGCTTGCGCATCGGCCAGTTGCTGGACTTGCCACTCGCGCGCCTCGGCCTCCAGCGCAGTGAAATCCTTGCAGTCCATGCGCACGCCCGTCTCGACATGCACCTGCTGATGCGGCACGCCATCGACGCTCGGGAATGTCGTGCGCAAGGTTTCGTGGCGCAGGATCAGCGCTTGCAAGGCTGCTTCGAAGCGCCCGACATCCAGCACCCCGCGCAGTCTTGCCATGCCGCCGACGTTGTAGGCCGGACTGTCCGGCTCCATCTGCCAGAGGAACCACATGCGCTGCTGGGAATAGGACAGCGGCACCGGTTGGCTGCGGTCGACTGTCTCGATGGGTGGCTGTTTGTTGGTGCTGCCACTGGCCTGGATCAGGCGCACCTGCTCGGCAAATGCGCCCAGTTCGCTGTTCTCGAACAGCGCACGCAACGGCAACTCGATGTCGCAGGCCTGACGGGTGCGGGCAATGATTTGCGTGGCCAGCAGCGAGTGGCCGCCGAGGGCGAAGAAGTCGTCGCGCAGGCCGACTTGCGCCAGACCCAGCACTTCGCGCCAGATGCCGGCGAGCTGTTGCTCCAGTTCAGTCACGGGTTCGACGTGTTCGCGAACCTGCCACTGCGGTTCCGGCAGAGCGCGTCGGTCGAGTTTGCCGCTCGGGCCGAGGGGCATTTCAGTCAGGCGCATCAGTTGCGCTGGAACCATGTATTCGGGCAGCTCAGCCGCCAAGGCATTTTTCAGGCGGGCGGTTTGCGCATCGATGGCTTCGGTGGGATCCGTCGTGGTGTAGTAAGCGATCAGTTGTCCGCCGGCCGAAGTTTCGCGCACCAACACGACAGTTTGAGCCACGCCATCCTGGGCAAGCAGTCGCGCTTCGATTTCTTGCGGTTCGACGCGGAAGCCGCGCAACTTGAGCTGCTGATCGAGGCGACCGAGGTATTCGATCACGCCGTCGCCAGTCCAGCGTGCACGATCACCGGTGCGATACAGACGGGCGCCCTGCTCGCCCAATGGATCGACGACAAAGCGCTCAGCGGTCAAGCCAGGACGGCCCAGATAGCCTCGCGCCAAACCAATGCCACTGATGCACAACTCACCCGGCACGCCGGCCGGAACAGGGTTGAGTTCGCTGTCGAGTACGCGGCAAATCACGTTGGCCAATGGCCGGCCAATCGGCGAGCGTTCGTCATCGGCGCTGGAGCACTGCCAATGGGTGACGTTGATCGCGGTTTCGGTCGGACCGTAGCGGTTGTGCAACTGTACGGCTGGCAGTTGCGCCAGCACGCGGTTGCGCAGCTCCGCTGGCAAGGCTTCGCCGCCGGAGAATACGCGTCGCAGGCAGGTACATTGCGCGCTGAGCGGTTCATCGATGAACAGTGAAAGCAGCGGCGGCACAAAGTGCAGCGTGGTCACGCCGTACGTCTGCACAAGCTGCGCGATACGGTGCGGGTCGCGGTGTTCGCCAGGGCTGGCGATCAGCAGCCGTGCGCCGCTGATCAGCGGCCAGAAGCACTCCCACACCGACACGTCGAAACTGATCGGCGCCTTTTGCATCAGCACGTCGCTGTCGTTCAGGCGATAGGTGTTCTGCATCCATTGCAGGCGTTCGGCGAGCGCCGCGTGGGTGTTGCCGACACCTTTGGGCTGGCCAGTGGAGCCAGAGGTGTAAATCACGTACGCGAGGTTGTCGCCGTGCAGGTGCAAACCCGGCGCGTGGCTCGGCCAGCGCTCCAGATGCAGGGCATCCATGGCGATCACGCTGACGCCGTCAGGCGCCGGCAAGTGCTCCAACAATTGAGTCTGCGTCAGCAGCAATTGCACGCCGCTGTCGCCGAGCATGTAGGCCAGGCGTTCAGCGGGGTAATCCGGGTCCAGCGGCACATAGGCGCCGCCAGCCTTGATGATCGCCAGCAGGCCGATCAGAAGTTGCGGCGAACGCTCGCAGGCGATGGCCACGCAGACATCCGGCCCCACGCCTTTGTCACGCAGGTAATGGGCTAGGCGATTGGCCTGGGTGTGCAGTTCAGCGAAGTCCATTTGACCGCCGTCCCACAGCAGCGCGGTGCGTTCCGGAGTCTGGCGTGCCTGTTCGTTGAGCAGTTCCGGCAGCCATTGGCTGGCGGGCGTGCACGGTGCAACGGACCAGTCGGCCTGCTGCTCGTGTTCCGTAACGGTCAGCAGTTGCAGGTCGCCGATGGCGGTTTGCGGTTGAGCACAGATGGCGCGCAACAGGTGATTGAAATGCTCGGACAGCCGTTCGATGGTCGTCCCGTCGAACAGCTCGCTGGCGTAATCGAACGACAGGCTCAAGCGGCCGTTACGATCTTCCTCACTGTGCAATTGCAGATCGAACTTGGCTTGGCGGCTATGCCACGGCAACTCTTCAGCGAGCAACCCCGGGAGGCGCTTCAAGGCGCTGAGGTCGCGCTGCTGGTGGTTGAACATGACCTGGAACAAGCCTTGTTCACGGGCCTGCGGGAAGGCTTCGAGCAGTTGTTCGAACGGCAAGTCCTGATGCGCTTGCGCCCCCATTGCCGCGTGCCGGGTTTGCGCCAGCAGTTCGGTGAAGGGCATCCGCGAATCCAGTTCGGCGCGCAGTACCTGGGTGTTGATGAAGAAACCGATCAGGCCCTGGGTTTCCAGGCGCGGGCGGTTGGCGTTCGGTACGCCGATGCGGATATCACGCTGGCCGCTGTAGCGATGCAACAGGCTTTGCAGCGCGGCCAGCAACAGCATGAAGGTGGTCGATTCATGGGCCTGCGCGGTCTGGCGAATCGCGTCGCTCAGGGCGACGTCCAAACGCACGGTGTGGCGGGTGGCGCTGTGCAGTTGTTGGGCCGAGCGCGGATGGTCGGTGGCCAGGTTCAGGGTGGGATGTTCATCGCCCAACTGCTCTTTCCAGTAGGCCAATTGACGCTCGCCCTCGCCTTGCGCCAGCCATTGCCGCTGCCAGTTGCCGAAGTCGGCGTATTGGGCTGGCAACGGCGCGAGCGTTGCTTGCTGCCCCTGACAGGCCGCTGCGTACAACCGTGCGAACTCGTCGATCAACACGTTCAGCGACCAACCGTCGGCGATGATGTGATGCATCGTCAGCAACAGCTGATGATCTTCGTCGTCAAGGCGCACCAGCGTCACCCAGAACAATGGACCTTTCTCCAGATCGAACTGAGTCCGCGCTTCGTCTTCGCGGATTTGCTGCGCACGGGTTTCACGTTCGGCCAGGGGCAGATCGCTGATGTCGATCAGTTGCAGATTGAACTCACCGGCCGCAATGACTTGTTGCAGTGCCACGCCGTCGCGCTCGAAGAAGCGTGTACGCAGGGATTCATGGCGTTCGATCAACTGCTGGAAACTGGCGCACAAGGCGTCTTGATTCAACTCGCCACGCAGGCGCAGGGCGCCGGGAATGTTGTAGGCGCAGCTCACGGGGTCGAGTTGCCAGGTGATCCACAGACGGTTTTGCGCCAGGGATTGCGGCATCGGTTGATGGCGCGACAGCACAGTGATTGTGCTTTGGGCAAGGCCACCGTCCTGTTGCTGGCGAGCCAGCGCAGCGGCAAATGCGCCGAGGGTCGGTGCTTCGAACAGCTGGCGCAGGTTCAACTCCAGCCCCAGTTCCTCGCGCAGACGCGCCACCACCTGAGTGGCCGCAATGGAGTTGCCACCGAGCAGGAAGAAGTGATCGTCGGCGCTCACTTGCTCGACCTGTAATTGTTCGCACCAGATCCGGCCTATCAGGCTTTGCAGCTCAGAGCCCGATTCGGGATTGCCTGCGCTTTCGGTCGTGGCTGACGGGAACACGGCATAGCTGTCGAGGCTGCCATCCGCCAGGCGATTGCGGCACGCCGAGCGCTGCAATTTGCCGCTGGAAGTCTTGGGCAGTGCGCCCGGATTGAGCAGCACTACCACGCTGGGTGCTTGCTGACAGGCCTCGGCAACAGCCTGGCGAATCGCTTTGATCAGCGCTTCGGGCGGGAGGATTTTTTGCACGCTGCGGCTGATTTCCGCAGCGATGCCGATGCCTTCCTGTCCGTCCACGCTGACGGCGAACGCAGCAACGCGCCCTTTGCGCACGACCTCCACTTCACGCTCGACGGTCTGTTCGATGTCCTGCGGATAAAGATTGTGACCGCGCACGATCAGCATGTCTTTCAGGCGGCCGGTGATGAACAACTCACCGCCGCGCATGAAACCCAGGTCACCGGTGCGCAGCCAGGTACGACCGGCGTGCTGGACGAACGTCTTGGCCGAGGCTTCGGGGTTGCGCCAGTATCCGTGGGCGATACTCGGGCCGGCGGCCCAGACTTCGCCGACGGCATTGTCGGCCAGTTCAGTGTGCGACGCTGGATCGACAATCAACACCGCGTGATCCGGCTGAGCGATGCCGCAGCTCATGATCGCACTGCCCTCGCCCGGCTCGGCGCGGTTCTGCGTCAGGGCCTGATCGTCCACGCGCAGGTTGCCGATGCCATGGCCGCGCGGCGTACCGGCGACGAACAGCGTGGCTTCAGCCAGACCATAAGAAGCCATGAAGTTGTCCGCCGTGAAACCGCAGCCGGCAAACTTTTCGGCAAAGTGCTCCAGAGTGTCGAGGCGGATCGGTTCGGAACCGGAATACGCCACGCGCCAACGGCTCAGGTCGAGGCGCTCCAGCGCCGAATCACTGACTCGCTCGCTGCACAGGCGATAGGCAAAGTCCGGCCCGCCGCTGATGGTGCCGCCATATTCACTGATCGCTTCGAGCCAGCGTAGCGGCCGGCCGAGGAAGTACGCCGGCGACATCAGCACGCATTCTACGCCGCTGAAAATCGGTTGCAGCAGGCCGCCGATCAACCCCATGTCGTGGTACAGCGGCAGCCAGCTGACGATCACGTCATCGGGGTTGAGGTCGATCCCGAAACCGTGGCGGATCAGCAACTCATTGGCTACCAGATTGCCGTGGCTGACTTGCACGCCTTTGGGCAGCGCGGTGGAGCCGGAGGTGTATTGCAGGAATGCGATGTGAGCGTCTTGCAGATGCGGTGCCTGCCAACGCTCGGCCATGGCGCTGTCAAGGGTATCGACACACAGCAACGGCGGCGCGCCTTCGATTTGCAGCAACGCATCACACAGGTCGGCGATGGTCAGCAACAGGCGCGGCTCGGCGTCGCTGATGATCGACAGCAAACGCTCCTGATGATGACGCTTGGCAGACTCTGGCGGATAAGCCGGCACTGCAATCACGCCGGCATACAGGCAACCGAAAAACGCCGCGACGTAATCCGGGCCACTGGGAAACAGCAACACCGCACGGTCGCCAAAATCCGCCTCGGCCTGTAACGCACCGGCAATGATTCGCGCCCGTTGATCCAGCTCGCGATAACTGAGCACCACAGCCTGATCCCGGGTTTCGGCGAGAAAACGCAAGGCCACACGGTCCGGCGTCAGGGCCGCGCGGCGCTGAAGGGCGTGGGCCAGTGTGCTGGGGAGTTCGAACGCGTCGGTCATGAGCTTTCCTGCCTGAATTCGGCTTGCAAATGGAATCGGTTTTTCTGACGTCACGCCCCATTCAAGGGCGCGCAGGGCGCGGTCTTTGCCGACCGCGCAAGGCATTGGGCATACGGTTGTGCCAGGGCAACTGCCCGGAGCCATTCACCAATGAGGACGGATGACATCTGGAAATAATTAGTCGGCAGGCGTTAGCGCCAACCAGGCCGGGAGGCGGCAAGCGTGCGTCAGCGTGTCGCAGTTCGCACTCTGCACCTTTGAGGAGCATTAGTTCTCTTTCTCAATTGACAATCATTATCATTCAACATAATTTGTCGCTCGATGTGTAGGACGAGTCTGCCCCCCTGTCGTCCCACGACCCTATTTGCAGCAAGGTGATTTCCAATGACGGAACAAGTATCCACAAGCAGGTGCGATTCACCGCTACTTCAGGCATTCGTCGACAATCGACTGATTCTGGTCAAGATTGCAGCCCGCATCACCGGCTGCCGATCACGCGCTGAAGACGTGGTACAGGACGCGTTTTTCCGGCTGCAATCCGCACCGCAGATCACGTCGTCGTTCAAGGCCCAGCTCAGCTATCTGTTCCAGATCGTGCGCAACCTGGCGATTGATCACTACCGTAAACAGGCACTGGAGCAAAAGTATTCCGGGCCTGAAGAGGAAGGTCTGAACGTGGTGATCCAGGGAGCTTCGCCGGAAACGTCGCACATCAATTTCTCGACCCTGGAAAACATCGCCGACGCACTGACAGAGCTGCCGAGCCGCACCCGCTACGCTTTCGAGATGTATCGCTTGCACGGCGTGCCACAGAAAGACATCGCCAAGGAACTCGGCGTCTCGCCAACCCTGGTGAACTTCATGATTCGCGATGCACTGGTGCACTGCCGCAAGGTCTCGGGCAGTCGGGCGGATACCTTTGCTCATCGTTAAGATCTGAAATTTGCGTCACCCCAATCGCTAGCAAGCTAGCTCCTACATTGATCTCTGGTGTTCACGAAAACCATGTACACCAAAGTTCCATTGTGGGAGCTAGCCTGCTAGCGATGACGGACTCAAGATCAGAACAAGCCTTGAGCCCTCCCCTTCACACCAACCCACACCGCTCGAAAAACCGCTCACGCCCCAACACCATCAACGCGGCACGCTTGTGCGGGAAGTCGAACTCTTTCTCGCGGTAAAACCGCTGATCCTGCATGTAGCCGATCATCCTGGCGTTGTCGGCCCGGGGCTCGGCGACCACTCGCTGCGTACGCGGATCATCAAGAAACAGGTAATGCACCAACGCCGATAACCAGCTCGCCACCTTGTGCGGGCCACGGTGATTCTCCTCGCCCACCAGCATGTGGATGCCACGGTCATAATCGTTGGCATCGTAGAACGGTGCGATGCGATCTTCCTTGGCCCAATAGGCTTCGTAATAGGCAAACGGTTGATCGTCGAAACAACCGATCAGCGTCAGGGTGTGGGGGTCGGCCTGGAGTTTGCTCAGGTACTCGCGATGCTGTTCGAGGCTGCCCTCCTCCTGCCAGAAACTCGCCACTCGCGCGCTGTTCTGCCACCGATTGAAACGCGCCAGATCGACATCGATGTCCACGGTGCGCAGAGAAATCCACATGCCCAGGCGCGCATCGAATCGTCGGTAAACCTCGCCTCGTGGCTTGCCCGGCCGCAAAGGGTGACGCTTGCCGCCACTGATGACCATTTGCTGGGGATAGCTGTTGGTCAATTGCACCCGCCACGGCTGTGGCAACTGCCAGAACAGCGTGCGCTCACAACGGTATTGATTGGGCGTGTCCGTGGTGACCAGCAAACCACTGAGCAATGCCTCGGCCGGGGCTTCATCGAGATGCCAGGTCAGGCGCTGGCAGGCCGGATCCCGGGCGAACAGCCAATAACAGGCCGCCCACAGAGCCGCTACATTCGGTTGGCCGCAGCCTTCCTCCCGCTGCAGCTGCAGCTCAGGATCGCGAGTCAGGCGCAGCTGGACCAGCGGTTGGCCGTCAAGGCTGAGGCTCAGGCGGTTTTCGGTTTCATCGGCTACAAGTCGACTGCCCGAAGGTAAAACCAGGGCGGTCAGGTCATTCTGAATGGACATGGGTCGGGCTCACGCTAATGGTCGACAGTTCAACCATGTGACGTCAGCCGCGGCGGGAAATTTAAGAGAAGTCGCTCAAGGGTTGATCTCAAGCAACGCGCTCAGTTACCGGAAACGGGCACCACCGCAATCTTGTACGGATCGAAAATCTTCAGCATCTGGCCATTGTCCCGCAGCCCTTGCAGCAACCTGCCGAACGCTTCGCCACTGATGGGCGCTGCCGGGCGCAGGATGGCGTAATGGTGATAGATCTGATCGATGCGATCGGACACCAGCAACTCATTGGCCACATTCAGATTGCGCAAAAAATAGTCGTTGAGATAGGAACGTGTGACCAGCGCGATGTCGGCCCGCCCGCGCAAGACCATCAACAGGTTGCTGTCATGGGAGTAGGTCAACGTGGCGTTATGGTTTTTGGCGAGATACTGGGGCTCGGCAATAAAGTTGGCGAATTCGTAGTGGTAACCACTGAACAGTGCCAGGCGCTTGCCGGTCAGGTCTGCAAAATAGTCTTGCTGGCGAATCGCACGCCCCTCGGGCTGACGTTGTGCGACGAAAATCTCCGCGTCTTCCAGGCCCATGTCGACATCGGTGTGGGGAATGTCTTTCCAGCCCCAGGCGGGGTTTTCGAAGATCGCCATGTCGATCCGCCCTTGCTTGAAGTCACCAAAGCGCCGAGGAATGGAAGTGGGAACCAGGACGAACTGATAGTCACTCTGCAGGGCGTTCAAGGCCTCGACCAGTTGCGGCAGCAAGCCGGTATCGGCGCCGGACTCGGGGCGCACGGTGTACGGAGGAAAATGCGCGGCACCGATTCGCACCAATTGCGCGGCCTGGGACGGCAGCATCCATAACGCCACAAGCACCGTCAGCAAAAGCCGCGAAGCTGTCCGAATTGGCGAAGACATCAAGACAAGCCACTCCCCAAAAGTACTGCATCAATGCATTCAAGCTAGGCGGTTTCGCCCAGTTAGCCAGTTTCCCGCCAACCTACAAAGCAAATCATTTTTCCTCAAGTACCAGAATCAGTGCTTCGTCGGCCAGTTGATCCAGGCTCATGCTGCCACCGGCGCGAAACCAGGTGGTTGTCCAGGACAGCGCCCCGGTCAGAAAACGTCGTGTGATGAACACATCACCCCGGATAAAACCGGCGCTTTTGGCTTCACCCAATACCTGCAACCAGATGTCTTCATAGATGTCGCGCAATGCCAACACCTTGGCCTGCCCCTCCTCAGACAGCGACCGCCATTCATAGACCAATACCGCCATGGCCTCGCCACTGCCGCCCATGATCGACTGCAATTCACAACGGATCAGCGCCAGAACGCGCTCGCGCACATTGCCGGCCTCGGCAATGGCGGCACGCATCAACGCGGTGTTGTAACGAATGGTCTCCTCCATCACCGCGCGCAGGATGTCATCCTTGCTTTTGAAGTGATGAAAAATGCTGCCCGACTGAATGCCTACCGCACCGGCCAGATCGCGCACGGTGGTGCGCTCGTAACCTTTATTGCGAAACAGGTGAGCCGCCACTTGCAGCAACTTGCCACGGGCACTGTCCGGATCGGTCAACTGGCCGTTGTCGACCAATTCGCGCATGACTCCAAGGGCTCTTTGCTCATCCACCCGATCTCTCCTACAGTCGTGATCACCGCTAAAACAGCGGGGTTGCGCGGGCAATTTAAGCTGACGGCCCGAACCAAGCAAGCGCTCGGGCAGAAGATATTTTTCGTGATTTACAAACCAAGCGCTTGCTTGGTAGTCTCGATGCACTCTGTTGGAGGTGGTTATGGAATTGACTGCGCCAAAAACGATTCGCATTGGCTGCGCCAGCGCATTCTGGGGCGATACCTCGACCGCGGCCGCGCAACTGGTGAATGGCGGACGTCTGGACTATCTGGTTTTCGACTACCTGGCCGAGATCACCCTGTCGATCATGGCCGGCGCGCGCATGAAAGACCCCTTGAGCGGTTACGCGGGCGATTTCATCGAGGTCCTCAGCCCCCTGCTCCCACAACTTGCCGAGCAAAATATTCGGGTCATCAGCAATGCCGGCGGGATCAACCCGCAAGCCTGTGCCGCCGCCCTGCAAGCAGCCTGCGACAAGGCCGGCGTTTCATTGAAGATCGCCGTGCTGCTGGGCGATGACCTGCAACCGCAACTCAAACGATTGAACACCCTGGGCATCCATGAAATGTTCAGCGGAGCGCCATTGCCACCGATGTGCGTGTCGACCAACGCCTACCTCGGCGCACCGGGCATCGTCGAAGCCCTGCGCCTGGGAGCGGACATCGTGATCACCGGGCGCGTGGTCGACAGCGCGGTGGTCAGTGCCGCGCTGGTGCATGAGTTCGGCTGGTCGTGGCACGATTACGACAAGCTGGCCCAGGCCGCACTGGCCGGGCACATCATCGAATGCGGCGCCCAGTGCACGGGCGGCAACTTCACCGACTGGCGCGATGTGCCCGATTACGAGCACATCGGTTTCCCCATCGTCGAAGTCAGCGCCGACGGCCAGTTTGTCGTCAGCAAACCCGAAGGTTCCGGTGGTCTGGTCACGCCGCTGACAGTGGGCGAGCAGATGCTCTATGAAATCGGCGATCCGCGCGCGTATCTGCTGCCGGATGTGGTCTGCGACTTCACTCAGGTCAAATTGCACCAGCAGGGCAAGAACGCCGTGCAGGTGCACGGTGCGAAAGGCTTGCCGCCTACCGATCAGTACAAGGTCAGCGCCACGTATCCGGATGGTTTCCGATGTACCGCCAGTTGCCTGATCGCAGGTATCGATGCGGTGGACAAGGCCCGGCGCGTCAGTGAAGCCATCATCAACAAGACCTCGGAAATATTCACTCAACGCGGCTGGCGTCCCTTCAGTGAGGTGAACGTCGAACTGCTCGGCAGCGAGGCGACCTACGGTCCCCATGGCCAGCGCTCAGACAGCCGCGAAGTGGTGATCAAACTCGCGGTGCGCCATCCGGACAAACAGGCGTTGATCGTGTTCTCCAGGGAAATCGCCCAGGCCGCCACCGGCATGGCGCCCGGGCTGACCGGCATCGTCGGCGGCCGGCCCACGGTCTATCCGCTGATCCGACTGTTCTCGTTCCTGATCGACAAAAGCGTCTGCACACTGGAAATTGATTTCATGGGCCAGCGCCACCCGTGTGTCCTGCCCGCCCTCGATGCGCTCGACAGCGCCGAACTGCCCACAGTGCTCGACCCACCGAAACCCACTGGTCTGGCCGACGCCAGCGTGGCGCTGGTCAAACTCGCGGTGGCGCGCTCCGGCGACAAGGGTAATCACAGCAACATCGGCGTCATGGCCCGCGATCCCGAGTACCTGCCGTGGATCGCCGAGGCGCTGACGCCGGAGGTCGTTGTCGACTGGATGAGCCATGTTCTCGACCCGGTACTGGGTCGCGTCGAGCGCTGGTATTTGCCGGCCACTCACAGCCTGAACTTCCTGCTGGAAAACGCCCTCGGTGGCGGTGGCGTCGCCAGCCTGCGCATCGATCCGCAAGGCAAGGCCTTCGCCCAGCAACTGCTGGAGATCCAGATTCCGGTGCCGCAGCGCATCGCCGACCAGGTCAACTAGAGGACAACCGCCATGGCCTACGATTCGATTTTCAAAGCCGATCTGTTTGCCGGCCAAAACATCATCGTCACCGGCGGCGGCAGTGGCATTGGTCGCTGCACCGCCCACGAACTGGCGGCCCTCGGCGCGCATGTGCTGCTGGTGGGGCGCAAGGCGGACAAACTCAAAGCGGTCGCCAGCGAGATTAGCGACGACGGCGGCAAGGCCGACTGGAGCACCTGCGACATTCGCGAAGAAGAAGCGGTGACGCATCTGGTCAGCGAACTGATCCGTAAACACGGGCCGATTCACGGTCTGGTCAACAATGCCGGAGGGCAGTACCCGTCGCCACTGGCCTCGATCAATCAGAAAGGTTTCGAAACGGTGATGCGCACCAATCTGGTGGGCGGTTTCCTGATGGCCCGTGAAGTGTTCAACCAATCCATGAGCAAACACGGCGGGGCGATCGTCAACATGCTCGCTGACATGTGGGGTGGCATGCCGGGCATGGGGCATTCGGGGGCGGCGCGGTCGGGTATGGACAACCTGACCAAGACAGCCGCATTCGAGTGGGGATACGCCGGGGTGCGGGTCAACGCCGTGGCGCCAGGCTGGATTGCTTCCAGTGGCATGGACACCTACGAAGGTGCGTTCAAGGCAGTGATCCCGACTTTGCGCGAACACGTGCCGCTCAAGCGCATCGGCACTGAATCGGAGGTCAGCGCGGCGATTGTTTTCCTGCTCAGCCCGGCTGCAGCCTTCATCAGCGGGAGCACCTTGCGCATCGACGGTGCTGCCAGCCTGGGTGGACGGGCATGGCCGATCCACAAGGCGACGAACAGCGAATCGTACAATGGCTTCCACCGCGCCTACCTTCCCGACGTCCTCAAGGACAAGGAATAACCCATGCCGGTGATCCAGTCGCAACTCGATCCCGACAGCGAACAGTTCGCACAAAACCGTGCGGCGATGCTCAGCGCGGTCGAGCAGGTTCAAACCCTCGAACAGAACCTGCTGGACAAGGCGGCCGAGGCCAAAGCCAAATTCGACAAGCGCGGTCAACTGTTGCCCCGTGAACGCCTCAATCTGCTCCTCGACCCCGGTGCGCCGTTCCTCGAACTGGCAAGCCTGGCCGGCTATAAACTGCACGATGACAAGGACGGCAGTTCGGCCGGAGGCGGCTTGATCGCCGGCATTGGTTATGTGTCCGGTGTGCGGGTGCTGGTGGTGGCGAACAACAGCGCCATCAAGGGCGGGACCATTTCCCCCAGCGGCTTGAAAAAATCCCTGCGCCTGCAACAGATCGCCATGGAAAACAAACTGCCGGTGATCACCCTGGCCGAAAGCGGCGGCGCCAATCTCACCTACGCGGCAGAGATTTTCGTCGAAGGTGCGCGCAGCTTCGCCAACCAGGCGCGGATGTCGGCCATGGGCCTGCCACAGATCACCGTGGTGCATGGCTCTGCCACGGCGGGCGGCGCTTATCAGCCCGGATTGTCGGACTACGTGGTGGTGGTACGCGGCAAGGCCAAACTGTTCCTTGCCGGGCCTCCGCTGCTGAAAGCGGCCACCGGGGAAGTCGCCACAGACGAAGAGCTGGGTGGCGCCGAGATGCACGCACAAACGGCCGGAACCGCAGAATACCTGGCAGAAAACGATGCCGATGGCGTGCGTCAGGTGCGCGAAATTGTCGCCATGCTGCCGTGGAACGAACAACTGCAATGGTCACCCGAACTCCGCTGGGAAGAGCCGCTCTACCCGATCGACGAACTGTTGGGACTGATCCCGGATGACCCGAAGAAACCTTACGACGTGCGCGAGATCATCGCCCGCATCGCCGACGGCTCGAACTTCCTCGAGTTCAAGGCCGAATACGATCAGCAGACCGTCTGCGGACAGCTGAAAATCCAGGGCCGCGCCTGCGGCTTCATCGGCAACAACGGCCCGATCACACCCAAGGGTGCAAGCAAGGCGGCGCAGTTCATCCAGCTCTGCGACCAGAGCCAGACCCCCTTGCTGTTCTTTCATAACACCACCGGGTTCATGGTCGGCACCGAATCGGAGCAGCAAGGTGTGATCAAGCATGGCGCCAAGATGATTCAGGCAGTGGCCAATGCCCGTGTGCCCAAGCTGACCATCGTGGTCGGCGGTTCCTACGGCGCCGGCAACTATGCGATGTGCGGGCGCGGCCTGGACCCGCGCTTCATCTTCGCCTGGCCCAACAGCCGTACCGCGGTGATGGGCGGCGCGCAGGCGGGCAAAGTGCTGCGCATCGTCACCGAGGCCAAACAGGCCAAGGACGGGCTGGTGCCTGATCCGAAAATGCTCGACATGCTCGAGCAGGTCACGGCGCAGAAACTCGACAGCCAGGCCACGGCGCTCTACGGCAGTGCCAACCTGTGGGACGACGGTTTGATCGACCCGCGCGATACCCGGACCCTGCTGGGTTACTTGCTGGATATCTGTCAGGAGGCCGAAGTGCGGCCGCTGCAAGCCAACAGTTTTGGTGTAGCCCGCTTCTAAGGGCGATCAGAGGAGAACAATAAAAATGATCTTCACCCAGGAACACGAAGCACTGCGCCGCACCGTTCGCCAATTCGTCGAACACGAGATCAACCCCCATGTCGAGGAATGGGAAAAAGCCGGGCGTTTTCCGATCCATGAGATATTTCGCAAGGCGGGCGACCTCGGTTTGCTGGGCATTTCCAAACCGGAAAAATTCGGCGGCATGGGCCTGGACTACAGCTATTCGATTGTCGCTGCCGAAGAGTTCGGCACCATTCATTGCGGCGGCATTCCGATGTCCATCGGCGTGCAGACCGACATGTGCACCCCGGCCCTCGCCCGCTTCGGCTCCGATGAACTGCGAGACCAGTTCCTGCGCCCGGCCATCAGCGGCGAGCAGGTCGGTTGCATTGGCGTCTCCGAAGTCGGTGCCGGTTCCGATGTGGCCGGGTTGAAAACCACCGCGCGCAAGGACGGCGACGACTACGTGATCAACGGCAGCAAGATGTGGATCACCAACTCGCCGAGCGCCGACTTCATCTGCCTGCTGGCCAACACCTCGGACGACAAGCCGCACATCAACAAGTCGCTGATCATGGTGCCGATGAACACCCCGGGGATCAGCCTCAGCTCGCACCTGGACAAGCTCGGCATGCGCAGTTCGGAAACCGCGCAGGTGTTCTTCGACAACGTGCGCGTGCCGCAGCGCAATCGCATCGGCCACGAAGGCGCCGGGTTCATGATGCAGATGCTGCAGTTCCAGGAGGAACGCCTGTTCGGCGCGGCCAACATGATCAAAGGCCTGGAGTACTGCGTCGACAGCACCATCGAGTACTGCAAGGAGCGCAAGACTTTCGGCAATGCGTTGATCGACAACCAGGTCATTCACTTCCGCCTGGCTGAACTGCAAACCGAAATCGAATGCCTGCGTGCGTTGGTCTATCAGGCCACCGAACAGTACATCAAAGGCCAGGACGTCACGCGTCTGGCGTCGATGGCCAAACTCAAGGCCGGTCGGCTGGGCCGCGAGGTCAGCGACAGTTGCCTGCAATACTGGGGTGGCATGGGTTTCATGTGGGACAACCCGGTGGCCCGCGCCTATCGCGATGTGCGCCTGGTGTCGATTGGCGGCGGTGCCGACGAAATCATGCTGGGCATCATCTGCAAACTCATGGGCATCCTGCCGGGGAAAAAGAAATGAGCACCCTGCCCGATTGCCAGACGCTGCTGCTGGAACTGCACAACGGCGTGCTGCACGTCACCCTCAACCGCCCGCAAAGCCGCAATGCCATGAGCTTGCAGATGGTTGCCGAACTGCGCGCGGTGCTGGCGGCGATTCATGACGACCGCACAGTTCGTGCATTGGTCATCGGCGGTGCCGGCGGCCACTTCTGTGCCGGTGGCGACATCAAGGACATGGCCAACGCCCGTACCCAGGGTAGCAGCGCGCACCGCGATTTGAACCGGGTGTTCGGTGCGCTGCTGCAAGAAGTGCAACACGCACCGCAAGTGGTCATTTGCGTATTGCAAGGCGCTGTGCTTGGCGGTGGTTTTGGGCTGGCCTGTGTCAGCGACATCGCCATTACCGAGCATTCAGCGCAATTTGGCCTGCCAGAAACCAGCCTTGGCCTGCTGCCGGCGCAAATCGCACCGTTCGTGGTCCAGCGCATCGGCCTGACCCAGGCCCGGCGCCTGGCACTGACGGCGGCGCGCTTCGATGGCACCCAAGCGCGGCGGATGGGCCTGGTGCACTTTGTCGAGCACGATCCGCAAGCCTTGGCCGAGCGTCTCGATGAGGTGCTGGCGCATGTACTTTGCTGCGCACCGCAAGCCAATGCTGCAACCAAAAAACTGTTGCTGGCCAGTGCCGGACAACCTTCGGACGCGCTGCTCGACCAAGCCGCCGAGTGGTTCAGCGAAGCGGTGACCGGGGCCGAGGGTGTCGAGGGAACCATGGCCTTTGTGCAAAAACGCAAACCGGGGTGGGCCTCCTGAAAAGCATCGCTGGCAAGCCAGCTCCCACAGGTTGTGTGTGCGACACAGATCCCTGTGGGAGCTGGCTTGCCAGCGATGAGGCCCGAACAAGCACTGCAAACTCAAGAGAGCTATCCCATGCCCGGATTCAGCAAAATCCTCATCGCCAACCGCGGTGAAATCGCCTGCCGCATCCAACGCACCGCCCAGGCGCTGGGTTATCGCACCGTCGCCGTGTTCAGCGATGCCGATGCCGATGCACTGCACGTACAAATGGCTGACGAAGCCGTCAACATCGGTCCGGCCCCGGTGCAACACTCTTATTTGAACATTCCGGCAATCATCGACGCCGCCCGGCGCACCGGCAGCGATGCCATCCATCCCGGCTACGGTTTCCTCTCGGAGAACGCTGGATTCGCCCTCGCCTGCCGGGAGGCCGGCATCACCTTCATCGGTCCCAGCCCTGAAGCGATTGAACTGATGGGCAGCAAACGCCTGTCGAAAATCGCCATGAGCGAAGCGGGTGTGCCCTGCATCAAAGGCTATCAAGGCG
This sequence comes from Pseudomonas sp. Sample_16, assembly GCF_004307665.1. NCBI lineage: Bacteria > Pseudomonadati > Pseudomonadota > Gammaproteobacteria > Pseudomonadales > Pseudomonadaceae > Pseudomonas > Pseudomonas sp. Sample_16. The sequence continues at coordinate 31,485 of NZ_RCOB01000060.1, read as the reverse complement.
CCGCTCAGGATGACGCGACCCTGAGCCGCGAAGCCGAACGCATTGGTTATCCGTTGATGATCAAAGCCAGCGCCGGCGGTGGCGGGCGGGGCATGCGCCTTGTGCATGACAGCGGCGTTTTGCTGGAGCAGATTCGCACGGCACGCTCTGAAGCGTTGAACGGTTTTGGCAACGGTGAACTGATTCTGGAACAGGCGTTGATCGAGCCACGCCATGTCGAGGTGCAGTTGTTCGGCGACCAGCATGGCAACCTGATCTATCTCGGTGAACGGGACTGCTCGATCCAGCGTCGCCATCAGAAGGTCATCGAGGAAGCCCCTTGCCCGGTAATGACTGACGTATTGCGCCAGGCCATGGGAGAAGCGGCGCTCAAGGCCGGGCGGGCCGTGAATTACGTCGGCGCCGGCACGGTAGAGTTCCTGCTCGATGCACGGGGGCAGTTTTACTTTCTGGAAATGAACACCCGCCTGCAAGTGGAACATCCAGTGACGGAGTTGATCACCGGGCTTGATCTGGTGGCCTGGCAACTGAACATTGCCGATGGCCAACCGCTGCCATTGCGTCAGGAGCAAGTACAACTCACCGGCCACGCCATGGAAGTACGTTTGTATGCTGAAGACCCCGCCCAAGGCTTCCTCCCGCAAACCGGACGCATTGCGGGGTGGGAACCCGCTTTGCGCGACGGCGTGCGGGTCGACCACGGTCTGATCGAGGGTCAGAACATCAGCCCCTTCTATGACCCGATGCTGGGCAAAATCATTGCCTTCGGCGCCACCCGCGAAGAAGCCCGGCGCAAGCTGCTGCGGGCGGTCCAGGACAGCGTCCTGCTGGGCATGCAAAGCAATCAGCGCCTGCTCGCCAGCCTGTTGCAACATCCGGCATTCATCGCTGGAGAATTCAGCACTGGATTGATCGCCCAAGCGTTTGCCGATCATCCGTGCCTGCAACCCTTTGCGCCCAACCCTGAGCAATTGGCAATCGCCGCCGCCCTGCTCTATCAGGCCTCGGCCGGGACGCACCGTGCCTCATTGGCCGGGTGGCGCAATAACGCCAGCGTGCCGCTGCACTATCGCCTCGGCCTGGAGGATCAGCAATGGTCGGTGGTGTTGAACGCCGGACCGGGAGAGATCTACCGGATTGAAGCCGTCGGCCACTGTCTTGAGGTAAAGCTCATTCACAGCGACGGACGCTGGGCCACGCTGGAAATCGACGGGATCCGTCAACGCCATGCCTATCGCCTTGAGGGCAAACAACTGTGCCTGTTCACCCGCCCCGGCAGCTTGGCGCTGGAGGACCGAACCCAGGCCCGGGTCAGCAGCCAGGCCAACGTCAGTTCAGGCACCCTCAAGGCGCCGATGGACGGCGCGATCGTCGACGTGCTGGTCAGCGAGGGCAGCGCCGTCAGCAAAGGCCAGCTTTTGGTCGTGCTCGAGGCGATGAAAATGGAGCATCCGCTCAAATCCGGCATCGACGGCGTGCTCAAGCGCTTGCAGGTTCGGGTCGGCGACCAGGTGAAAAACCGCCAGATTCTGTTGGAGGTCGAATAAGCCGCTAGGCGGAACCGCCGGGTTTGGCTACGCTCAAAGGCTATCAGGACGCGGATACCAGGAACCCTGCGATGCCTCATTGGCTGGTCATTGATTTGGAAGCCACCACCGACGAGGGTGGTTGGCCCGTTACAGAAATGGAAATCATCGAAATCGGTGCCACCCTGGTGGATCGCAAGGGACGTGAACTGGATCATTTCCAGCGATTTGTCCGCCCAACGCGCCGACCATTGCTCACGCCATTTTGCCGGGACCTGACGCACATCACCCAAGCCAACATCGATACCGCGCAACCCTTGGGCGATGTCTGGCCCTTGTTCGAGCGTTGGCTCGGCCAACATCACAGCCGCCTCGAAGGCTGGGCCAGTTGGGGCGATTACGATCGCAAGCAATTGCTGCAGGAATGGCAGCGCCTGCAACTCGACAGCGTCTTGAGTCGCATCCAGCACATGAATCTCAAACAACGCTTTGCCAAAGCCCGACGGCTGGAACGTCCGCTGGGCCTCAATGGCGCCTTGCAACTGGCCGGTCTGCAATTTACCGGTCAGCAGCATCGGGCGCTGGAAGACGCTCGCAATACCGCACGACTGCTACCACTGGTTCTACCGCTTTAGACAGGTGACGCCAACAAAGGCCTTGTGCATACTGGCCGGCCATTTTTAGCCCTTTTCGAGGAATCGCCCATGTTTAAAGTCAACGAGTACTTCGACGGCACCGTCAAGTCGATCGCCTTTGGCACCGCTGACGGTCCGGCGACCATCGGCGTCATGGCTCCGGGCGAATATGAATTCGGCACTGCCCAGCGTGAAGTCATGCACGTGGTGTCCGGCGCCCTGACCGTCAAGCTGCCAGACAGCAACGACTGGGAAACCTTCGCCGCCGGCAGCCAGTTCAACGTGCCTGCCAATAGCAAGTTCCAGCTGAAAGTGGCCGTCGACACCGCTTACCTGTGCGAATACCACGGCTGATCCCCTGGGTTTCACAGCGCAAAAAATGCCCGCATCCAAGGACGCGGGCATTTTTTTATTCACCGATTCTATTCAAGGATGGTCACCGGCATGCCGACTTCCAGCCGGCCATTACCGTCGTTGACCAGATTTTGCCCGAACATCGCGCCATCCGCTTCGGACCGATATTTTTGCAAAGTGGCGAACGGTTCGCGATCGGTGTTGCGTTCGCCGGTCTGAGGGTCGATGGTGGTCAGGATGCAACGTGAACACGGCTTGACGACACGGAATTCGACTTCACCAATGCGAATACGCTTCCAGCCATCTTCGGCAAACGCATCAGCGCCTTCGATCACCAGATTCGGGCGAAATCTCAGCATTTCCATAGGCCGCCCGACTTTTTCCGACAGATCGTCCAGCGACGCCTGCCCGATCAACAACAACGGAAAGCCATCCGCGAACGCAACCTGATCGTCATCCTTGCCATATCCGGCCTGGGTGGTCCTTGCACGGTCGAGTGGCACTTGCACCAGGCGCGTCGGTTTACCGATAAATTCACTGACCCAGGCACCTGCGGCGTCACCGGCATCGGGCACACGCAGCGTATCGCGCCAGATGGTCACACCGCGCAGTTCGGCTTCGCTGGCGGGCAAGGCGATATCAATCGGCGCATGGCCCGGGGCACTGAGGGTCAAGCCGCCAGCAGTATTCCACAACGCCGACAGCTGACTCATTTTCGCCACCGCTCGCTGGGTCAGGAAACGCCCGCTGGCCTCGTCCACCAGCATCCAGCGTCGATCCCCGTCGAGGCCAAGCTTGTCGAGACCGATCTGTTGCAGGATTTCGCCCTTGCCGGATTTCAACGGATAACGATAAAGCGCACTCAGACGCAGCATGACCAGCTCCCTGATGGACCAAAAACGCCACCCTATACGAGCTTGATCGCCGAATCAAAGGCTGACTCAACGCCAGCCTCATGTGCGAAGGTCAGGCTGGAACGGCGTCGAGCATCAGGCGCTGGCGCACCACGTCGACGAGTTTGTCCGGCTGGAACTTGGAGAGGAAGTTGTCACAGCCGACCTTCTTGACCATCGAATCATTGAAACTGCCGGACAACGACGTGTGCAGCACAACATACAGACCGCGCAAGCGCGGGTCATTGCGAATTTCCGTGGTCAGGCGATAACCGTCCATTTCCGGCATCTCCGCATCGGTAAAGACCATCAGCAGTTTGTCGGTCATGTTCACACCCGTATCGGCCCAGGCCTTGAGCATGTTCAGCGCCTTCAAACCGTCGCTGGCGATGTGCATTTTCACCCCTAGCTGACCCAACGTGTCGCGCAGTTGCGCCAGCGCCACATTGGAGTCATCCACCAGCAGTACTTCACGACCACGGGCGCGCTCCAGCACCGGATCATCAAGCTTGTCGCGGGACACCTTGGCGTTATAAGGGACGATTTCGGCCAGGACCTTTTCGACATCAATGATTTCCACCAATTGGTCGTCGACCTTACTGATGGCAGTCAGGTAATGCTGGCGACCGGCGCTGGTCGGCGGCGGCAAAATCGCTTCCCAGTTCATGTTGACGATGCGATCCACACCTCCAACCAGGAATGCCTGCACCGAGCGGTTGTACTCAGTGACGATGATCGTGCTGCCAGGGCCGGGCACCAGTGGACGCATGCCGATCGCCTGGGACAGGTCGATCACTGGCAGAGTCTGGCCACGCAGGTTGACCACACCGCACACAAACGGATGCCGCTGGGGCATCAACGTCAACTTTGGCAATTGCAGGACTTCTTGCACTTTGAACACGTTAATTGCGAACAATTGCCGCCCGGCAAGCCGGAACATCAGAATTTCCAGGCGATTCTCACCCACCAGTTGCGTACGTTGGTCTACCGTATCGAGAATGCCGGCCATCAATCACTCCTGGGCTTGTACTGATGAAATCACTAATAGAGGGTTATCGGCTGTATTTGCCGGACCTAGACCCTGTTCAAAATGCCGCGTCCAAACATTGATGTCACATTAACATCATGCTTTACTGGCGTTGTATTTTCATCTGCTACATTTCCCAGGCGCGACAATAGTTTACGCGTCAGGTTCCGTTGCGTAAGGGATTCCCCTAGCAACAATCAGGTGCAACCTGATATTCGCGATATCCAATAGCCATTAATGTGACGCCATTCTCATTGCATGAACGGAGTCAGGCTTTTGTGTGCGATCGCAAGTAAGTGGCCAGCTACCCTTTTGACTTCTCCAGCCTGCTCTCCTGCCGGCCAGAGCGCGATCTCACGACGACCCGGTTACGCCGGGGCGACAATCGTCCTCGTCGACACACACGACATCCCCTCATTTGACATGACGTTGTGGAGATAAGCATGCCGAACAATCGCACAGAATGGGCAAAGCGGGTCCCGGAGTTTCTTGTCGAAGCCGAAACCCTCCTGGCCAAAACCGAAGAATGCCTCAGTCACCTGCAACTGATCAGCAATGACAAGGACGCCATCGACTGCTTGCTCAGCACCCTTCTCAAGCTCGCCAGCAAGGCCGATGCCCTCGCACTGGCGGCCGTTTCAGAGTTTTCGTTGCACATCCACGGCTTGCTCAATCATGCGCAGCATCACATGGATCTGCACGACGAAGCCCTGGCCGCGCTCAAGGACTGCCTGACGTTGATCGCCTGGCAACTTGAGTTGATCGATCAGAAGACCGGCCAACTCAGTCTCGACGAAAGCGAACAGACGACCCTGATCGAAGCGTTCGCCTTCCAGGTCGGTCAGCAGCATTTCCAGCCTGCGGTTAATTCCAGACCGTTTACACTCGTTTCCTATATGGAACGCCAGGCTTGAATGCCATCAATAGAGCGCAACTCCATGTGTTTGTGGCCAACGGCGCTATATAACCTGGCCAAGTACAGGTCGTAATTGAACATTACGTACCCATTAACGACATCTTCGAACAAACCATTATTCCTGCGTTTTTCCTGCCAGCTCGTTCAGAGCGTCGCTTGGCGCAAATGGATCCAAACCCCTATGTTCAAGGGGAACCGGTGACAGCAGCGACCACACATTTCCCAACATGGAACTACCGTACAAAACGGACTGTTTCCTGACTTCCTGGACATATAACCCAAGCGCGACCAACGGTATGTTCGGTGTTATTATGGCGCCCATTAGTTGACGTCAATTAATGGCGATGTGATTGTGGGTGACTGCAACGACCAAGTTCCATCCTGGATTTCTCATTCAGATAGTACGTCCCGTTGAAGTCCATGCATGACACTACAAAACAGAGATCCGTCAGCCATGACCGGTCTGCCCGCAGCGAACCTCCATTGGCTCCATCCGCTATGTACGCCAGTTTCAAGTCAATCACCATGTGGCCACCCTCACGAGAAAACGCTCGCCGGTTCACGCTATTGCTATGTGCCAGCTCGACGCTCGGCAGTCTGCTCATCTATGGCCTGTCCACTCGCCTGCCCCTCGGCCTGCTGATACTGGATATCGCGGCACTTGGCTGTGTCTGGGTGCAATATCGCCTGTCGCGCAAGTCGATCAAGTTTCAACCGCAAGAACTCGCCGACCGACTCCTGCAAGTTCAGGAGAACGAGCGCCATCGCCTGAGTCGGGAGCTGCATGACGACATCGGCCAATTGCTGACTGCTGCAAAACTGCAAAGTGACTGGCTCAAACGCCGAATGCCGGAAGAGCTTCAGGGGCAATGTGCGGTACTTTGCGACACGCTGGAGGAGACGCTCGCCAAAGTGCGCGACGTGTCGGCCATCCTCAATCCTCGGCAACTGACCAGCCTGGGCCTCGAAGCCAGTCTGCGCGCGCATTTACTCAAGACGCTGGCCAACTCCCCGGTGCATTGGAGCCTGGAATGCCATCAACGCCTGACCGGCATACCGGAAGAAATGGCTGTCGCGGCATTTCGCATTACCCAGGAAGCCGTCACCAATATGCTGCGGCATGCCGAGGCAAAGAATCTGCTGGTGTGTCTTAAACGTTTGCCCCAGGGATTGAGCTTGTTGATCAGTGATGACGGCCAAGGTTTTGCGCCTGCCATTGATCCGGGCCGCGAGGGGCAGCGCGGAATGGCTGGAATGTCGGAGCGGATCAGCCAGCTGGGCGGTACATTGACCGTTACCAGCGAGCCTGGCAAAGGCACGCAAATCCAAGCACTCTTCCCCTGGGCGCCCCGTGCGCTTGAGCGGGCCAGTACGAATAAGGTTATGCATTGACTTGTCACTTACTTCTGGTGGATGACCACTCGCTGATCAGGGCTGGCGTGCGCGCCCTGGTGCTGGACCTTCCTGGCTACGACGTCATTGGCGAGGCCAATGACGGCTCACAATTGCTCGCGATGGTCGAACACCTGTCCCCGGATATCGTCCTGCTGGATATTTCCATGAAGCAGACCGGCGGCCTTGAAGCCTTGCAGCAACTCAAAAGGATTCGCCCGCAAAGCAAGGTGCTGATCCTGTCGATGCACACTGACCCCGCGCTGATCATGCAGGCGCTCGAATCCGGGGCCCACGGCTATTTACTCAAAGACACGACGGCTACTGAACTGGAGCATGCGCTGGAAGCCTTGCGTAACAATGAACGCTACCTCAGCCCGGCGATCGCCCATACCGTGATCAACCAGGCACTGACCCGCAACCAGAAACACCCGACCCCGGCAGACTCGCACAACCTGACAGCCCGCCAACTGGAAATCCTGCGCCTGATCGTTCGCGGGAAATCCACTCGGGAAATTGCCAACGGCTTGGGCTTGAGCGTCAAGACGGTCGAGACCCACCGCTCGCAAATCATGAAGCGCCTGCAGATCTACGATGTGGCTGGCCTGGTGTTGTTTGCCGTGCGCGAGCAAATCATCAGTCTGGACGATTGACGACCTCATTTACGCTCAACAATGGAGAGTCGACCGGCAGATGCACTCGCAATGCTCCCGGCTGCGCGCAGAAGCGCAGATTGTCACCCTCCAGCGGTTCGCCATCGAGGTTGATGTACAACCCCTCAGCCACCTTGATCTCGACCCACGGCAGTCGGGCGCGGACAAACATGCTATCGATGCCGAATCCATCCGTCAGCAAGCTTTTCAAGGTCCCGACCACTTCCTGTGGCGCTGGCAAAATGCTGATATCGAGCAGTCCATCGTCCGCCAGGGCTTGCGGACATAATTCATGTCCGCCGCCAGCCTGCCGGCCATTGCCGATGCCCAGGGCCAGCAGCTCTCCGCTCCAATGAAAGTCCGGCCCCTGCAGTTCACCGTAAGCGGCGTGCAGCTCACTGAACCGTGACAAACCGGTGAACAGATAGGCCGCACCACCGAGCACCTTTTTCAGGTCCTCGGAAGTATTGGCTGTGACCTGACTGCCGAATCCCCCCGTAGCCATGTTGAGAAAGACTTGCCCACCGACCTCCCCCAGATCGATGGAACTCGCAGCGACGTCCAGTAGATCCAGAGCCAGCGCAGGTTCCAGAGGAACGCCAGCGGCGCGCGCAAAGTCATTGGCCGTTCCAAGAGGCATCAGCACCAGGCTTGCCTGCGTCGACTGCGCGGCCATGGCCTCGGCAATATCACGCAAGGTGCCGTCGCCCCCGCCCGCAACGATTTTCGGGTAACCCGCGGCCAGTGCCTCTTCCACCAGGCGCTGCGCATCGCCAGCTTCCCAGGTCAATCGAACGGCGAGCTCCCAACCCTGTTCACGCCTGGCTTCAACGGCAGCGCGCACATCCTCGTTGAGCGCCTGCTTGCCATGCAGAATCAACAGCGCCTTGCGTTCACTCATGGTGTTCACTCCCGGAATTGAATGGCGTATGAAAGATGTTGACCTCCTTGCCCCCACTAAAAGTTGCACGCTGACGATCTTTTTCCAGACGGGCGCCCTAGAAGCCCTGCAAGACGGGATTTTTCCCACAAAACCTTAGGAATCCGCTCAATTGACCAATACCTGTGATTGGTACACCTTGGTGTCTACGGATTTCACTCAGCAGCAGGACAAACACAAGGACGTGCCATGCAAAACCATGACATCAGGCTTCCAGTGATGCCGGTCGTGCCCACCGCTGCACAACGCACTGATCATCTGACGGATTTCGCAAGCAGCAAAAAACCCAAGGGAGAAGTCGATATGGAACCTCGCGTCATCGAGCTGGAGACACACCTGAAATACATTCGCAAGGACATGGAAGAAGTGCGCAATGACGTCAGGTCAATAAAACACAGACTCGCCTATTCCGCGGGCGGAACGGCGGTGGTCCTGGGACTGCTTGGCTGGATCGCCAACAGTCGCTTCGATCAGCTTGTCACACTGCTGCTGGCTCATTAAGCCACCCAAACGCAAAACCCGGTTTCGTCAACCGGGCTTGCGAGCTTTCATTGCCGCGAGAATCAAATCAATACTTCACTCAACGGAATGAAACTAACGCTATCACCTGCGACCAACGTGCGCCCTTCCATGACTTCAACCAGTCCATCAGCCCAGGCGGCACTGCGCAGCACGCCAGAGCTCTGATTTTTGTAGATGATCGCCCGACCGTTCTCAAGGCGACCGCGCAAGTATTCGCGTCGATTGCCTGCAATGGGCCAGTCAAAGCCGCATTGCACTTGCATGTTCAACGGCGCGACATCCTTGACGCCCAGACGACGCAAAAGATAAGGTCTGGTCAACAAGGCAAAGGTCACAAGCGTCGACGCCGGGTTACCGGGCAGACCGATGACTGGAACGCCACGAAAATGTCCAAATGTCAGCGGCTTGCCCGGCTTGATAGCGAGCTTCCACAAACTCAACTCACCCTCTTCCCGCAAGGCAATGCCCAGAAAATCGGCCTCACCCACCGATACACCGCCGGTCGAGAGAATCAAATCGACATCTTTCAGTTCGCCGAGTCGCGCGCGCGTGGTGACAAGATCGTCTGGAAGAATACCGGCATCGACCACTTCACAACCCAAACGCTGCAGCCAACTGCAGAGCAGCACGCGGTTACTGTTATAGATCTGCCCTGGGCCTAATGCTTGACCTGGCTCAATCAACTCGTCGCCAGTGGACAGAACCGCGACGCGGATCTTGCGAACCACATCCAGCTCAGCACAACCCAACGACGCAGCCAAACCTTGCTCGATCGGCCCCAGGCGCGTACCCGCTGGCAAAACCAGTTCTCCGACAGTCGTTTCCTGGCCCTGTGGTCGAATGTTTTGCCCGGGGTTCATGACTTCGGTAAACGCTACTCGCTCGTCCGACTGGACTTCAGCGTTTTCCTGCATCTCGACACAATCGGCGCCGGCGGGAACAGGCGCCCCGGTGAATATCCGGGCACAGGTGCCTGGCTGCAAGGGCTCGGGAACCTTGCCTGCAAAAATTTTCTGGCTGACAACCAGTGGTTCTCCGGTCCAGTCAGCAATACGTAGCGCATAGCCATCCATGGCACTGTTCGGCCACGGCGGGAGATCCAGCGTCGACAGCAGATCATCCGCCAACACACGACCCTGAACCTGAGCCAACGGCAAGCGTTCACGTTGAAGAATTCTCGTGGCGTCCGCCATTTTCAGTAACCGCGCCAGTGCTGCCTCAACGGGCATCAGGCTACCGGTCTTGCCCGGCTTACCCACGGGATTCACAAGGGGCTGCCTGTTTCAAATGAGTGACGAAGTTGCATGGGCGATGGCGTGAATCCAACTGCTCGCCAAGAATGCCGTCCCAACCGGTACGCACCGCATTGGTCGAACCAGGCAAGCAGCAGACCAGCGTGCCATTCGCCAGGCCAGCCAAGGCGCGGGACTGGACCGTAGACGTGCCGATGTCCGCTACGGAGATCTGGCGGAACAGTTCACCGAACCCATCAACTTGTTTATCGAGCAGGCAGCTCACCGCTTCCGGAGTACTGTCGCGACCGGTGAAACCGGTGCCGCCAGTGATCAGCACGACCTGCACGACCTCGTCGGCAATCCAGTTGGCGACTTGCGCACGAATTTTGTAGAGATCATCTTTGAGCAGTACACGGCACGCCAGGTTATGGCCGGCCGCCGTCAAACGGTCGACAAACACCTGACCTGATGTATCGGTTTCCAGGGTACGGGTGTCGCTGACCGTCAACACCGCAATGTTCAGCGGCGCGAAAGGTACATCAGCCTTGGCTTTCATAGGCTCGTCCAGTTGTAGGAGAAACAGCCCGGTGTTATATCACAGCGCCCCCTTTTTTCGCCGCCCCCCTGGAGAACTGCCATGACTTCGATTGCACAATTGCCGTCCTGCTCCATTCTGCTCCTGGCAGGCGGGCGCGGCCAACGCATGGGCGGACAGGACAAAGGGTTACTGGAATGGCACGGCGAGCCGCTGATCGCGCATTTGCATCGCAAGACGCGCCCCCTGAGCGATGACCTGATCATTTCCTGCAATCGCAACATGGATAAGTATGCCGCCTACGCCGACCAGTTGGTTCATGACGACGAAGTCGACTTCCCTGGGCCGCTGGCCGGCATTCGTGCCGGCTTGAAAGCAGCCCGCCATTCGCATTTATTGGTCTTGCCATGTGACGTTCCCCGCATCGATGCTGCCCTGCTTGCCAGCATGCGTGAAACCGCCAGCCTGCATCCCGACAAACCGTTGATGTTGCGCCATGACGAACACTGGGAACCGTTGCTGTGCGTCATCCCCGTAGCCCTTCGCGCAGACTTTGAAAGTGCCTGGCAAGAGGGCGAACGAAGCCCGGGGCGATTGATGCGCAAGTTGGGCGCTACTGCCCTGCAGTGCCCCGATAACGACCCTCGCCTGGCCAACCTCAACACGCCGGACCTGTTAAGCACGCACGACACTGTGTCAGACTGACACTACCCAAGGAACTTGCAGGCGCCGTTCACGTCTCAAGCTCAGGTAACCTAAAGAATTCATTTCGGAGACACACCATGACTCAACGGACCCTGGCCACTTTCATGCTCGCACTGGGCCTCGCCACCCTCGCCGGTTGCGCATCGCCTACAGTGATCACCTTGAATGACGGTCGCGAAATCCAGGCCGTCGACACGCCACAATATGACGATGATTCGGGCTTCTACGAATTTGAACAGCTGGATGGCAAACAGACCCGCATCAACAAGGATCAGGTTCGTACCGTTAAAGAGCTGTAATCTTCGCGGTGAATACCGGATAAAAAAATGCCCCGACCAATCGGGGCATTTTTTTGTCTGTTTCATGAGTACCGAAGGGCTATGGATTCGGCTCGTTGTTCAGTTTATCGACCCGGGCCAACGCTTGTGTGGCTTCGGTGATGCATTTCTTGTCATCGTTGGCCGCCCGGGCTGCTTCAGCGCTTGCCTGCATCCGCTTGATTTCCATGGTGGTGTTTTCGGATGTGGCTGGCAGGCTCGTTACTTTGTCCTTGAGTTCCTGAAGCTTGATGGCGCAAAGGTCATTGTCAGCGGCGAAAACGGGAGAGGCCAGCATTGCAGCGCAAATGAACATTCCAGCAAGAACGGTACGTTTCATGAGTATCTCCAGGCTTGGACAGTCCCGGGATTGCGTGTCGCAGTTCCGGGATCATTGATCGCCACATTTGTGGTGCATGATCAAATGACTGCAAACCCGGGTGAAAATTCTATTTCAGTTCCGGGATCACCATTGCAGGGTGATCGAGCTCTCGAATTCCCGGTCCTCTCCACTGACCGGATCGACAAACTTCAGCCCTTGCGCCAGTAGCTTCAAAGGATTGGCGTAGTCATCTTCCACGTCCTTGAGTACCTGGGGATAAAACGGATCGTTACAGATGCTGGCGCCCAAAGCTGTCATGTGGACCCGTAACTGGTGCTTCTTGCCCGTCACCGGATAGAGCCCATAACGCCACAGATCGCCATTTTTTTCCCTGACCTCCACCGCCGTCTCGGTGTTGCTGATGCCCGGACCTTCCTGCATGCGGAAAAACGGTTCGCCATCAATCAGTCGGCTTTTATGGATCAGCGGAAAAGACAGATCAGGTAATGCCCGGGCAATGGCTTCGTAGCGTTTTTCGATCTGCCGTGTTGGAAACAGGGACTGATACGCCGAACGACTTTGCGGGTTGGCGGAAAACAGCACCAGGCCAGCGGTATGGCGGTCGATGCGATGCAGGGGCACCAGATGGGGATTATCGAGACGGCGGATCAGCCGTCTCAGCAATGTCTGCTCCACGTATTCCCCGGCCGGGGTCACGGGAAGAAAATGCGGTTTGTCCGCCACGACCAGATGCTCATCCGCGTACAGGATCGACTCCGTCACGGGGATGGTTTTTTCGTCTGGCACTTCGCGAAAATAGTGAATCCGTAAACCTTCCTTGTACGGCAGATCAACGGCGATCGGCACTCCGTGCCCATCGAGAACGCGGCCTCGCGCAACCCTGTCCAGCCACTGATCACGACTGATGGCGCTGAAATGCTCGCACAGGCATTCGATTACGGTCCGCCACGGGCCAGGTGGCAAATAGAGCGTGCTGGCCTGGCTGTGTGCGGCAGAAAAAGATGAAGTGGACATACGAACGTTCTAACCCTCAATGCAGAACGGCATTATCCAACAGCAACGGGGGCGAACCTAGCAGAGATTCTTCAGGCTGGAATCTGCCTGCGCGCCGCTGCCTCGGTGTACTCCTTCAGCCAGCGCAGTACATCGACCGCCTCCCAGCGCCCCGGATCGTAGAGCGCATACAACAAGCCCTGATAGCCCACCACATCCAGTTGCCGGTGATAGCCAGCACGCTGGAACAAGGCTTCGATTTCTGCAAAACAGGTATTGAAGTGGACCTTGTTGAACGGAGTTTTTCCCTCCGTTACCAGACCGTCCAGACGCAACTCGAGGACCGCCTCACGTACCACGTCCACCGACATCAGGTTGACGCTGCTTTTCAATTGCTCGACATTGACCACGATTCTTCCCTCTCACGCCCGCACCCGCACGCTTCAGCCGATAACCGGCGGCGGCAAGGCTGCATTGCGAATAACTGTATGCGCATACAGTATCCGAATACCATCCTTTAAGCCAAGAGGATCAATCGCAAAGTTCGACAGGCGGGAACGTCGTGCCGGGAAAATTTCTACCGCAAAAATGCCACCACATCATCGGCACTGAAGGGCCAACCCAGTTCAGCCCCTGTATCGACCCGGCGCAACACCGGAATGCGCAGGCTGTAAGCCGCAAACCAGGTTTCGTCGTCGGCAATATCCACCAGTTCCACCAGCAGACCACGCTCGACGAATTCCATCAGCATGGCTTCGGCCACTTCACAGAGATGGCACCCCAGGGTGCCGAACAACTGACATTCAGGAAGCATGAGGGCTCAACCGAAGAAATTAAGTGACCATTCTAGGCCTGCCCTGAAAAACCGTCGAGCCATTGTAATATCTGGCCTGTAGCCAGGGACCGCTACCGCCTCCGGCTCGATTTCCAGCCCGGGCCGAAGGCGGTGGAAGGGTCAATCCTGACTGACAGCACCGATCTTGTGCACCGACAAATCCGCGCCGTAGTACTCCTCTTCCTGACTCAGTCGCAAACCGTGGAACGCCTTGATCGTGCCGTACACGGCAAAGCCGCCGGCCAACGCCACCATCACACCTGACGCGGTGCCGATCAACTGGCTGATCAGGCTAACGCCCCCCAGCCCACCCAATGCGCTCTGGCCGAAGATGCCGCAGGCGATCCCGCCCCACACACCGCACAAGCCATGCAACGGCCAGACCCCCAACACATCGTCGATATGCCATTTGCTCTGCGCGGCGGTAAAGCACCAGACAAACAGTGCCCCGGCGACGGCGCCGGTCACGAGTGCTCCCACCGGATGCATGAGGTCGGAACCGGCGCAGATCGCCACCAGTCCGGCCAATGGGCCGTTGTGCAGAAAGCCGGGATCGTTGCGGCCGACAATCAGGGCCGCCATTGTGCCCCCGACCATGGCCATCAAGGAGTTGATCGCCACCAGCCCGCTGACCCCCTGCAAGGTTTGCGCACTCATCACGTTGAAACCGAACCAGCCGACAATGAGAATCCACGAACCCAATGCCAGGAACGGAATACTCGACGGTGCGAACGCCACCAACCGCCCTTCGCGATAGCGCCCATTGCGTGGTCCCAGCAACAACACCGCGGCCAGTGCCAGCCAGCCGCCCATGGCATGGACGACAACAGAACCGGCAAAGTCGTGGAAACCGGCGCCGAAATGCGCCAGCAGCCAGGCTTGCAAACCAAAATTGCCATTCCAGACGATGCCTTCAAAGAAGGGATAAATGAACGCCACGATGAGTGCCGTCGCACACAGTTGCGGCACGAATCTCGCCCGTTCGGCGATACCTCCGGAAATGATTGCCGGGATCGCCGCGGCGAAAGTCAGCAAAAAGAAAAACTTCACCAGAGCGTATCCATGGTCGGCATTGATCACCGCCGCCGGTTGCATAAAGGTGACACCGTAGGAGATCCAATAGCCTATAAAGAAGTAAGCCAACGTTGAAATCGCAAAGTCGCTGAGGATTTTCGACAATGCGTTGACCTGGTTTTTTTGTCGGACCGTTCCGACTTCGAGGAAGGCGAACCCGGCGTGCATGGCCAGAACCATGACGGCGCCGATGAGAATGAACAACGTGTTGGAACTATGGACCAGGCTGTCCACAGCGCTTTGCATATTTTCCATGGATTTGGCAGACCTTAAGGCTGAAAAAAGCACCAAAGCAGTTCGCGCGGGCAATCCATGCACCAAGTTGTGACCTATCAAAACGACTAGCTCACTCCCGATGAACCGCTTTGAGGCACAGGGTTCGTCAAGTCCGATCGGGGCCGGACAAATCGCGCGGGTTTCGATTGTTTGAGTTATGGTTTCAGGCAAACCTTGCCCAGCAACAGCGCATGCGGACAGGCCGGCGCACCACGACACAGCAAAAGTTGTACCAGTCATTTGTACTGAACCTTCGCGCAAGGCTCATACTCGAACGTTTCAGAAAGCCACTTATGGAGATCACCAATGGCCAGCATCAAGGCAAAGACTGCTCAAGAAATCCTGATGAGCGATTTTCAGACACTGGTCAGCGACACCGAACGGTTGCTCGAGCACACCGCGTCTCTGGCCGGTGATCAGGCGGATGAGCTGCGAGACCAGATCCACGACAGTCTTCTGCGGGCACGGGAAACCTTGAAACTGACTGAAGACTCCCTGCGCGAACGCGGCAAAGCTGCCGTCACCGCCACTGAAGATTATGTCCAGGCCAACCCTTGGCAATCGGTCGGGATTGCCGCCGGCGTGGGTTTCCTGATTGGCCTTCTGGCGACACGGCGCTGATTATGGCGATCGGTGACCCCGTCTCGCCCGAGACCAGCCCAAGTTCCTCATCGCGGCGCCTGGGTGCTGCATTCCTTGGCTTGCTGCACAGTCACGTCGAACTGTTTGGCATCGAGTTGCAAGAGCAGAAGGCCCGCACCGTAAGCTTGCTGCTGTTTGCAGGCCTGGCGTTGGTATTTGCCTTGCTGTTGCTCGTGGGGCTATCAACGCTGGTGCTGATTCTGTTCTGGGACACCTATCGTCTGGCGGCGATTATCGGGCTCTGCGTGTTCTATACCCTGGCAGCGATCTTCTGCGGCATGCGCTTGAGAGCGGCCATCTTCGATGAATCCTCGCCCTTCCATGGCACCCTGGAAGAACTGGCCAATGATCGGGAGCGTCTGCTGCCATGAACCTGCCTGAACTTCCAAGAAACAGTTCGCGTACGGAAATGCGCAAGGCGCTGATCCGCCTGCGCATGGAAATGCATCGCCAGGAAATTCGCCATGAATCCGCGCAACTGCTGCAACCCCTGCAGCGAGTTCGCGGCATGACGCAAAATTTGCAGGACGGTTTCGGTATCAAGCACGCTCCACTGTGGGGTGTGGCCGCCGTCACCTTGCTTGGTTTTCTGACCGGCAAGGGCGCAAAACATGGCGGTGGCATCAGCAGCCTGACTCGGCTGGTTCGACTGGGCACCACCCTGGGACCTCTGGTCAAGCTGGTCATGCAAGGCTCCTCGCGCAAACAGTAGCGGCCACGCTGTTGTTTGTACGCAGCAAAAACACGCGGGATGAACCTCTTCATCGAGGGGGTCATCCCGCGTGCCACTTGCAGGTCGCAGTGTGAACCGGGAAGCTAGGCTCATCAGTCACCTGACGGAGAGAACCAGCCTTGGATTGGCATACCCTGCTTACCCGCGAACGCCTTGGGAAGCCGCTGCATAGCCCGCAAGAGCTCGGCCGCAGCCCTTTTCACAAAGACCATGACCGGATCATTTTCTCAGGTGCGTTCCGCCGCCTCGGACGCAAGACCCAGGTTCATCCGGTGTCCAGCAACGACCACATTCACACTCGCCTGACGCACTCGCTGGAAGTCAGTTGCGTCGGCCGATCGCTGGGGATGCGCGTCGGCGAAACCATTCGCAACGCCCTGCCAGACTGGTGCGACCCCAGCGACCTGGGAATGGTCGTTCAATCGGCCTGCCTGGCCCATGACATCGGCAACCCACCGTTTGGCCACTCTGGCGAAGATGCGATTCGCCACTGGTTCCAACAAGCCGCTGGCCGGGGCTGGCTGGACGCGATGAGCGAAGCCGAGCGCAATGACTTCCTCAATTTCGAAGGCAACGCCCAAGGCTTTCGGGTACTGACTCAACTGGAGTACCACCAGTTCGATGGCGGCACGCGATTGACCTACGCCACGCTCGGCACCTACCTGAAATACCCATGGACGGCCAAGCACGCCGATTCGCTGGGTTACAAAAAGCACAAATTCGGCTGCTATCAAAGCGAGCTGCCGCTCCTGGAGCAGATTGCCCAGAAGCTTGGCCTGCCACAACTTGAAGACCAGCGCTGGGCGCGCCACCCGCTGGTGTACCTGATGGAAGCCGCCGATGACATCTGCTACGCGCTGATCGATCTGGAAGACGGCCTGGAAATGGAGTTGCTGGAATACGCCGAAGTCGAGTCCCTGTTATTGGACCTGGTGGGTGACGATTTGCCGGAAACCTATCGCCAGCTCGGCCCCAGGGATTCACGTCGGCGCAAACTGGCGATTTTGCGTGGCAAGGCCATCGAGCACCTGACCAATGCCGCTGCCCGCGCCTTCGTCGAGCAGCAGCACACCTTGCTGGCCGGAACGCTCCCCGGGGATCTGGTGGAGCACATGCACGGCCCTGCCAAGCGTTGCGTCCTGAATGCAAAAGACATGGCGCGCAAAAAAATCTTCCAGGACAAACGCAAGACCTTGCACGAGATCGGTGCCTACACCACGTTGGAAATTTTGCTCAACGCCTTTTGCGGTGCGGCACTGGAGCAGCATGACGGTCGCACGCCATCCTTCAAGAGTCGGCGGATTCTCGACCTGCTGGGCAACAACGCGCCCGACCCGCATGGCCCTTTACACACCTCGTTTCTACGAATGATCGACTTCATCGCCGGCATGACCGACAGCTACGCCAGCGATATGGCGCTGGAGATGACCGGGCGCTCCAGTCACTGAGCCAGATCGGCCATTACGTCATTCGTAATGGCCGATTAACCGCGGATAACTCAAGAGCATTCAACGTTCGCGGAATATCCCTACAGCCAATGTCGAGTGAACTGATCGATTGTTCAGAGTTGTCAGGAAACAATCACGACTATTTTTGTACAACATCATAAGCGTGGTAAAGATGATAAAGGACAATCTGCGCATCTTGCTGGTGGAAGACCATCCGTTTCAGCTCAGGGCAACACAATATTTATTAGAAAGTTTTGGTTTTACCCGACTGATTACAACCGATTGTGCCCAAGGTGCGTTTCAGGAAATGAACCGCGCCGAGCAGCCGTTCGATATTTTATTGTGTGACCAATGTCTGCCGGACATGCCTGGAATCGAGCTGGTCAAACTGGCCAGCGAGCTTGGAATGATCAGGCAAGCAATCCTGCTGAGCAGCCTGACGTCCGCAGAACTGGATGGCATAGAAAACTCGGCAAACATTCACGACCTTCCTTTACTTGGTTACTTGATAAAACCATTGAAACAATCTGAATTTATACAACTATTGACCTTGACATAACCATTGAAAGCCAATTTAAAACAGTCAAAAAAAGCAGTAAAAGCCCCGAAGTGAACTTCCTGCCAAACACAAACATACAAAGTAACTTTTATTCACCCTCATCAAAAACCTAGTTACCACGTAAGGCTATTCTTTATCACTTGTAGGAACTTTCCTATATTGCAGGTACAGCCGCAGCTGTTTGTACGTCACCTCGACTATCTGAGCTAAGGTGCGCGCTTTATTGAGCTCGCATGGGATTTGATTATGAACTCCGTTTTTATCGTCGACGATCACCCTGTCATCCGACTTGCCGTTCGCATGCTGCTGGAACACGAAGGTTTTAAAGTCGTTGGCGAAACCGATAACGGGGTTGACGCCATGCAAATGGTTCGCGAGTGCATGCCTGATCTGGTCATTCTCGATATCAGCATTCCCAAACTTGACGGGCTGGAAGTACTTGCCCGCTTCAACGCCATGAGCACTCCGCTGAAAACACTGGTTTTAACTGCACAATGCCCGACCCTTTTCGGTATTCGTTGCATGCAATCCGGGGCCTCGGGCTATGTATGCAAACAGGAAGAACTCAGTGAATTGGTCAGCGCGATAAAAGCGGTATTGTCGGGTTACAACTATTTCCCGAGCGAGGCGCTGAACCCTGTACGAAGTGATGATATTCGCTGGGCCGAACTGGAACTATTCAAGTCAGTCAACGACCGTGAGCTGATGGTATTGCAACTTTTTGCACAAGGCCGCACCAACAAGGAAATCGCCAAAGGCATGTTCCTGAGCAACAAGACTGTCAGCACTTACAAGAAACGTCTTATGCAAAAGCTCAAAGCCAAATCCCTGGTCGAACTCATCGAAATGGCGAAGCGCAACGCTTTGGTGTGAGAAAAACCATGCCCAGCCGCCTGACGGATTACCTGATACTGATGATCGCAGGCTTGTGCCTGAGCACTTCATTGTTCGCGGCACAGGGCGCTGAAAACTATGCCCTGTTGAGTCGCTCCACGGCCGGCACCCTGGAAATCCGGCTGGATGCCACGCAACGGCAATGGCTCGAGCATAAACGCGAGCTGGTCCTTGGAACGTCAGCACCGGATTATCCACCCTTCGACCTGACACTCAGCGGCCAGGATTATGAAGGTTTCACTGCCGATTACGCAGGCATCCTTGGCACTGTCACCGGCTTGCCGGTCAGGGTTCAACGCTTTGCGACCAGAAATGCTGCCATCGAGGCACTGGAAAGCGGCAAGATTGACCTTCTGGGAACTGCCAACGGGTTTGAAGCCCACAATGACAACATTGTCCTTTCCGCACCCTATGCCGTGGATCAACCGGTACTGGTGACACGCGAAGGTGAAACCAGGTCGTTGACCGATGGCCTCGCCGGCATGCGATTGAGCATGGTCTATCACTACTTGCCGCAGGAAGAAGTCAAAGCGCTTTACCCGAAGGCAATCATCACGTCCTATCCGTCCTACCAGAATGCGATCAACGCCGTGGCCTTCGACCAGGCCGATGTGTTTCTGGGCGATACCATTTCAACCCATTACATGATCAACAAGGGCTACCTGAACAACATCCGCATGGCCAACTTCGGCAAACACGAAGCCCACGGTTTCAGTTTCGCGGTGAACAAAAACAATCCACAACTGCTCGGCATCATCAATGCGATGCTGATGGCGGTTCCTGTAAGCATCCGGGAAGACATCGCCAAACGCTGGAGTGCCGGCAGCGACATTCTGCTCACCGATCACAAACTGGAACTCAGTTACAGCGAGGAGCGCTGGCTGGCACAACATCCAGTCGTGCGAGTGGTGGTCAACGAAGCTTTCGCGCCACTGACGTTTTTCGATAGCGCCGGCAACTTTCGCGGCGTGGCCGCGGACTTGCTCGAGCTGATCCGCTTGCGTACCGGGTTGCGCTTCGACATTCAGCGCAGCCGCAGTGACAGCGACATGATCGAACGGATCAAGCACAACCAGGCCGACCTGATCGCCGCCCTGCTCCCCAGTGCGCAGCGCGACACCCTGCTGAACTTCAGCCGCCCGTACCTGCAAAACTCCTACGTCTTGCTGACACGCAAGGCCCCGGACAGCCCGCTCAATCTTGAACAGCTCGAAGGCAAACGCCTGGCTGTCGCCCAAGGCAACCCGGTGGTGGAGTATCTGCGCAAGGATTTTCCCAGGATAAAACTCATTGAAACGCCGGATACATTCAGCGCCGTAGAGATGCTGGCCGAAGGTTTGGCCGAAGGTGCGGTCAACTCGTTGGTGATCGCCAACTACTTCATTTCATCGCGTCTGTTCGAGCGCTCGCTGCAGATCAGTACCACCATCGGCACCGAGCAGGCAGCCTTTTCCCTGGCAACCGGCCGCGAGGCCAAGGAGCTCAATGACATCCTCAACAAGGCATTGCTGAGCATCGCCCCGGAAGAACTGGGCATCATCAACAGCCGCTGGCGAGGGTATTCGGAGTCCACGCAAAACACCTGGCGAACCTTGCACCGGCTCTTCTACCAAATCGTCATAGGTGCCGGTGTATTGCTGATGATTTCCGTGGCCTGGAACGCGTACATGCGGCGCCAGATCAACCAGCGCAAGGCGGCCGAGCGAGCCCTGAACGATCAGTTCGAATTCATGCGTTCACTGGTCAACGGTACGCCTCACCCGATTTACGTACGCGACCGCCAGGGCTTGCTGCAAAGTTGCAATGACAGTTATCTGCAAGCGTTCTGCGCAAAACGCGAAGACGTCATCGGCAAAAGCGTGATTCAGGGCTCGATGAGCAATGCGTTCGAAGCCCTGGAGTATCAGGCCGATTACCAGCGTGTCGTGACCGAAGGCACGCCGCTGATTCTCGACCGTGCGCTGCACATCGGCGGCCGGCGATTGACGATCTATCACTGGATTCTTCCGTATCGGGATTCAAGTGGTGAGGTTCAAGGCATCATCGGTGGCTGGATCGATATCAGCGAACGGCGACAACTGTTCGATGATCTGCGCTTGGCGAAAGAACGCGCCGATGAAGCCAACCGGGCCAAAAGCACATTCCTGGCGACCATGAGCCATGAAATCCGCACCCCGATGAATGCAGTGATCGGCATGCTCGAGCTGACACTCAAGCGCATTGAACACAACCATCCCGATCGCTCGGCAATCGATGTGGCGTATCACTCGGCCAAAGACCTGCTGGAGTTGATCGGAGACATACTCGACATTGCACGCATCGAATCCGGGCACCTGAGCCTGAGCCCTGAACGCGTCAATCCTGAAGAGATCGTGGCGTCGGTGGTGCGTATCTTCGATGGGCTTGCCCGGCAGAAAGCGCTCGAACTGCTGCTGGAATTCGAATCGGCCGATCCGCCAGTGGATGTTCTGCTCGATCCGCTGCGCTTCAAACAGGTGCTGTCCAACCTGGTCAGCAACGCCATCAAGTTTACCGAGCAAGGCCAGGTCAGGATTGTCGTCCGACTGCAGCACGCCACCGAACCCGATCAGGTGGACATGATGTTGCAGGTCGAAGACAGCGGCATCGGAATCAGTGAAGAGGATCAACTGCGCCTGTTCGCGCCTTTCGCTCAGGCCGATGCCACCGGCCAGTCAGGCAGAGGTGGTGCCGGGCTTGGCCTGGTGATCAGCCGCAGCCTGTGCGAAATGATGGGTGGCCAACTGCAATTGAGCAGTCAGCCCGGGACAGGAACCAACGTGCGAATGTTGCTGCGCCTGCCCATGCTGCCGCGCGAGCCGCAGGTGGAAAAAATTGAAACCCCGCTCGCTACCGCCATTGCTCCGTTGCACGTCCTTGTGGTCGACGATCACGCCGCCAACCGCTTGCTCATGTGTCAGCAACTGGAGTTTCTGGGCCATCGTTTCCGCGTTGCGGCGGATGGTCAGGCAGCATTCGAGGCGTGGAAGAACGACAGGTTCGATCTGGTGATCGCCGATTGCAACATGCCGGTCATGAATGGCTACGCGTTGGCGCGCGCCATTCGCCGACACGAACAACACCTGCAATTGCCACCCTGCACCGTGCTGGGTTTTACCGCCAACGCGCAGCCCGAAGAAGTGCAACGCTGCAAACAGGCCGGTATGGATGACTGCCTGTTCAAGCCCCTGACGCTGACCGCCCTGAGTCAATGGGTCAACGGCCTGGCGCCTGCTCTTGTAACACCGGCCTTCAGCCTGCGCGCGTTGCAACAGTTGACCGGAGGAAATCCGCAGCTCAATCAGCGACTGCTGGCCGAGCTGCTCAACAGTAATCGTCTGGATCGCCAGGCATTGAAGACGCTGTCGGGGTCAACCGATTCGCAACCATTTCTGGACATTGCCCACAAAATCAAAGGCGCCGCGCGAATCGTGCAGGCCTGCCGACTGATCGACTGTTGCGAGGCGCTCGAAGCCACCTGCCGTGAACGCTTGCTGCGCGAAAAAGTGACCGAGCGCTGCACGGAACTGGAGCACGCGATGCTCGAACTGGAGCAGGCATTGCTGCTGCAAATCGACAAAACGGACCAAGGCGAAATGCCAGAGGCTTAACTATGCTTGGACGCTGAGCAGTGTGTTAACCATCATGGAGTAACTTGCATGCCCAGCCCACTGCGCCCGAATCAACGTCGGTTTCCGTTGCACGTGCATATCAGCGTGATGTTCACCTTTTTGCTTTTGCTGACCGGGGTGGTGCTGGGTGTTTTCAACTATCACCAAACCACACAGATCATCCTGTCCAGCAGCGAGAGGCTTTTCAATCGAATAGAACAGGACGTGCGCGTGGACCTGCACGCGACCTACGAACCGATTCGACATTTGCTCAGCCTGCTGGTGCACGCGCCTGCAGTCCAGGCTCCCGATCTGCAACAGCGCCTGGCGTTACTCCCGCCGTTCAGCCAGTCACTCCAGGACAATCCCGACCTCGCCTCGTTGTACCTGGGCTACGACAACGGTGACTTCTTCATGGTGCGGCCGCTGCGCTCCGCGCCTCTGAAAGCCCTGCTCAAAGCCCCGGATACAGCGGCATTCCAGGTATGGAGCATCGAACATGACGCTAACGGCCAGGTTCATTCCCAATCACTTTTTTTCGATAAAGACCTGATGTTGATCAGTCGCCAGGACAATCCCGGCGATAATTACGATCCACGCAGCCGTGCCTGGTTCTCCAGCGCCAGCCACGACAACGATCAGATCACCACCGAGCCCTACATCTTTTTCTCCACCCGCGAAATTGGCACTACGCTGGCCCGGCGCGGCGGTGAGAATGTGGTGATGGGCGCCGACCTGACCCTGGCCGCACTCAGCGCTACCCTGGCCAGGCATGTGGTGACGCCGGCTACCGAAATCGTGCTCTTCGATGGTCAGGGCAATGCCATTGCCTACCCCGACAGCAGTCGATTGATCATCGACGATCAGTCCGCCCGCCTGATCAAGGCGGCCGACCTGAACCCCAGTCTTGGCGCATTGCTCAACAACCCGACGCAGGGCAACCGCCTGAGTGCCGCCGGTCGCAACTGGATCGTGGCCCGCAGCAGCATGCAGGAGGGTGGCCCCCAAGGGCTGCAACTGGCAATGCTGGTGCCGGAAGATGAATTGCTCGTTGACGCCTACCGCATGCGCTGGCAAGGCGCGCTGATTACGCTGGCGACCTTGTTGCTGTGCCTGCCGCTTGGCTGGCTGACGTCGAGAATCCTGGTCAAACCCCTGCGTGCACTGGTGCAGGAAGCGGACGCGATACGCAGTTTCGATTTCAACTTTCCGCTGTCCCGGCGATCCCCGGTGCTGGAGATTGACCAACTGAGCGTGTCGATGGCGCGCATGAAAGACACACTGGCGAGCTTTTTTCAGATCACCGACAGCCTGAGCGCCGAGACCCGCTTTGCGCCGCTGCTGAAACGGGTGTTGTTCGAAACGGTAAAAATCGGCCAGGCCCAGGCCGGCCTGATTTACCTGCGCGAAGGCGACGGGGACCGCATGGAACCCCATGGCCTGGTGATTAACGACGTCGCTCAGCCCCTGTCATCCTTCGACATCCAGGCGCATGAACTGCAAGACGTGCAAAGCCCGACGTGGCTGCGGCAGCTGTCGGGCGCCAACAACGTCGTGACCAACTTGGGCTTCGAACAGGCAGGGGACCTGCAGAAAGTACTGCTGGCAATGGCCTGCCCGCGAGTCCATCTGATTGGCATCCGCCTGCACAATCGCCACAACGAAACCGTGGGGCTGCTGGTGTTTTTGCTGGCCGATAGCGGCGAGCGCAGTGATCTGGAGAAACTGCGTCCGGATCGCATAGCGTTTCTTCAGGCCGTGTCTGGCGCGGCCGCGGTGAGTATCGAGAGTCAGCGACTGCAAGTCAGGCAAAAACAGTTGCTGGACGCTTTCATCAAACTGCTGGCCGGTGCGATTGACGCGAAAAGCCCCTACACCGGTGGCCATTGCCAGCGCGTGCCAGCACTGACCCTGATGCTCGCCGAGGCTGCAGCGGCCAGCCAGGCCCCGGAGTTCGCCAGCTACCAACCCACGGACGATGAATGGGAGGCGCTGCACATCGCCGCCTGGCTACACGATTGCGGCAAGATCACCACCCCGGAATACGTCGTCGATAAAGCCACGAAACTGGAAACCCTGAACGACCGTATCCACGAAATCCGCACTCGCGTCGAAGTGCTCAAGCGCGATGTCTGGATCGGTTATTGGCGAGGCATTGCCCAGGGTGGCGACGAACAACAACTGGCGCCGCTACGTGATACAGCGCTGACGGCGCTCGATGAGGATTTTGCGTTCATCGCGCGTTGCAATCTCGGTGGCGAAGCCATGGCCGAAGCCGATCTGCAACGCCTGCACAGCATCGCTCAACGCACCTGGACCCGAACCCTGGATGACCGCTTGGGAGTTTCATGGGAAGAAAACCGGCGTCAGGCCCGCACCCCGGCGGCAACTCTGCCGGTCATTGAATCACTGCTGGCCGACAAACCCGAGCATCTGTTCGAACGCCCGGCAGTTGAACTGATAGCGCCGGACAATCCCTCGGGTTTCAAGCTCAATGTGCCACCCTTCAAGTACAACCGCGGCGAACTCTACAACCTGAGCATTACCCGCGGCACCCTGACGAACGAAGAGCGATACATCATCAACCATCACATGGTGCAGACCATCCTGATGCTCAACCACCTGCCTTTCCCGGAACACCTGCGCAACGTTCCGGAAATCGCCGGTGGTCATCACGAAAAAATGGACGGCACCGGTTATCCGAAACGGCTCAAACGCGAGGAAATGAGCCTGCCGGCGCGAATGATGGCGATTGCCGATATTTTCGAAGCACTGACCGCCGCCGACCGCCCCTACAAGAAAGCCAAGTCCTTGAGCGAAGCGCTGGGCATCATGGCATTCATGTGCCGGGACGCCCACATCGACCCGCAACTGTTTGGACTGTTCATCAACGCGCGCATCTATCTGCTCTACGCCGAACGCTTTCTCGACCCTCAACAGATCGATGCGGTGGACGTGCAAGGCCTGCTGATCAAGGCAGGCCTGAAGGGGTGATCAGCAATCGGTCAGGCGCAGGAAAATCGCGGCCAACTGCTCGATTCCGGCCTGATCCTGTGCCGTGAAACGCGAAAGTTTCGGGCTGTCGAGGTCAAGCACGCCGATCAGTCGGCCATCCTTGATCAGCGGCACCACCAGTTCACTGTTTGATGCACTGTCACAAGCGATGTGCCCTGGGAAGGCGTGCACGTCTTCGACCAGTTGCGTCTGCAAGGTCGCAGCCGCCGTTCCGCATACTCCACGGCCAAACGGGATACGCACACAAGCGATCTGCCCTTGAAACGGGCCCAGCACCAGTTCTTCGTTGCGATTGAGGTAGAAGCCCGCCCAGTTCAGGTCATCGAGCTGATTGAACAGAAACGCCGAAAATTGCGCGGCGTTGGCGATGAAATCCCGCTCGTCCGCCAGCAACGATTCGAGCTGCGCGTGCAGCATGCCGTAACCTTCGAGGCCCTGGCCGCTTTTTTGTAAATCGATCATGCCTTGTGCTCCAACAGTTTCAGCCCAACCCAATAGCGGGCAAATTGATACGCGCAACGACCGTTGCGATTGCCGCGTCCCGTGGCCCAACGCACGGCGAGGATGTCCAGCGCTTCGTCCCGTTGCCACTTGAGGCCGGCCTTGTCCGCCAGTTGGCCGATCCAGTGTTCGACGACGTTGAGATAGTGCTCTTGGGTAAACGGATAAAACGACAGCCACAGACCGAAGCGATCCGACAGCGCGATCTTGTCTTCCACCGCTTCGCTGGGGTGCAGTTCGCCGTCGACGCGTTTCCAGTTTTCGTTATCGCTTTCTTTCTCCGGCACCAGGTGGCGACGGTTCGAAGTGGCGTACAGCAATACATTGTCCGGCGCTTGTTCGAGCGAACCGTCGAGCACGCTCTTGAGCACGCGGTAGTCACCCTCGCCCGACTCGAACGACAAGTCATCGCAGAACAGCACGAAACGTTGCGGCAATTTGGCGATCTGTTCGACCACTCGCGGCAAGTCGGCCAGGTGATCGCGTTCAATCTCGATCAGGCGCAATCCACCCTTGGCATGCTCGGCCAGCAAGGCACGCACCAGCGACGACTTGCCGGTACCGCGCGAACCCCAGAGCAAGGCGTGGTTGGCCGGCATGCCATCGAGGAACTGCCGGGTATTGCGTCCCAGTTGCTCCAGTTGCCGGTCAACGCCGATCAGGTCGGACAGGCGCATGTCGAGGCTGACTTGCAGTGGCAGCAAAAACCCGCTTCGTCCCTCGCGCTGCCAGCGCGCTGCCAGGCAATGGGACCAGTCTATGGCTTGCCGAGGTGCAGGCAGCAACGGTTCGATTCGAGCCAGAACGGCGTCGGCACGTTCAAGAAAAGCATTCAATCGGGAGTCCACGTCTTTTCCTCGGGCACGTTCACGGTAATGATGGTGATACATCGACGAAACTTAGCGTTCAATGAGCGATCACCCCGGTACACGGGGTCGCGAGAACATCGGTATACATGCATGATCGACTATGCTTGAGCAGCGAAGGGAAACGGAAGTGGTTCAGCACCCCATGGATATCAAGTTCACCAACCGGCTGTCCTACAAGCAAGCCCGGCTTACCGTGCTGGTTGGTTTCATTTTGGGCATGCTGCTCAGCCTGCTGCAAATAGGCATCGATTATGCCAGTGAAGACGCCTCCATCAACCGCGAAATACTGTCTTTGCTGGAAATCAGCCACAACCCCGCCTCGCGCATCGCCTATAACATCGACGCCGAACTCGCTCAGGAACTGACACTGGGCCTGCTGCGTTCTCCGGCAATCATCGGAGCCAGACTGATCGATAACAACGGCAACGTGCTGGCCGACGTCAAGCGCCCCGGCCAGCAAAGTGGCTATCGCATGATCAGCGACCTGTTGTTCGGCGCCGAACGACAGTTCGAAGACCGCCTCTATCTGGACCACCTGCCCAACGAATCCCTTGGCACACTAAAACTGGACGTCGACACTTATTCGTTCGGCTATCGCTTCCTGCGTCGGGCCGAGGTGACGCTGCTCAACGGCTTCGCCCGCAGCCTGATCCTGACCGGCATTCTGCTGACACTGTTCTATGTAATGTTGACCAAACCTCTGGTGCGGCTGATTCACGAACTCAGTAGCCGGGATTCACGCAGCGGGGAACCCACGCCTCTGGAATGTCCGGCAGGGCACGCCAACGATGAAATCGGCGTGCTGGTGAAAGTCGCCAACCAACAATTCGAGAACGTCACCACTGAAATCCAGCAGCGGCGCAACGCCGAAAACCGCCTGACCGATTACCTCGGCCAACTGGAAAACATCGTCTCGGCGCGCACAGCGGAGCTCAAGGCAATCAACACCCGGCTCAGTCAGTCCAATCAGGAACTGGAACTGGCTCGCAGTACGGCGCTGGACATGGCCGAAGCACGCTCGGTATTCCTGGCCAACATGAGCCACGAAATCCGTACGCCGCTCAATGGTCTGTTGGGCATGATTGCGCTATCGCTCGATGGGCCATTGACTGCCGAACAACAGCAACAGCTGTCGATTGCTCACGACTCGGGCAAAGTTCTGGTGGAATTGCTCAACGATATTCTCGATCTGTCGAAGTTCGATGCCGGTCAGCTTGAACTCGAAAACATCCCGTTCGACCTTGGCTCATTGGTCGAAGACACGGCCAACCTGTTGTCGCAAAACGCCGCACCAAGTGTCGAGCTGACTTGCCTGATCGACCCGCACTTCCCGGCGCTGGTGCTCGGCGATCCGACGCGGGTCAGGCAAATCGTCAGCAACCTGCTCTCCAATGCCCTCAAATTTACCCGTTTCGGCAGGGTCGACGTCCGTCTGTCGAGCATCGGCGACGGCGATGGCGTACGAATCGAGGTTTGTGACACCGGCATCGGTATTCCCCAGGATGCCCAGGTCAAAATCTTCCAGCCCTTCACCCAGGCCGGCGCCGGTATTACCCGGCAGTTCGGCGGCACCGGGTTGGGACTGGCCCTGACCTACAACCTCTGTGAAGCGATGCACGGGCGCCTGACCATCAGCTCAGAAGCAGGTTTCGGCAGTCAGTTCTGCGCAGAATTGCCGTTGCCTCGCCACACGCGAGCCCTGCCGCCGCTGCCATTGCAGGGCAAGGTCATCGCCATTACCGCCGCAAGCAGTGGCTTGGCCGAACTGCTGGGCAGCCTGCTGCCGGGTTGGGGGCTGGAATATCAGCAACGCGCCATTGATGAATCCCTTCTAGGTTTGAATCCTGATGTGCTGATCACCGATTGCCCCGAATGTCTGTTCAACCTGCGCCCGACTTTCAGTGCGCCAATTCTGCTGGTGACCGCTTACGGCAATTTCATGCCCGGAGAGCAAGTCAACGCCCTCGCCCCCTTGCAGCAGCAAGCGCGGCCCCTGGCACGCAACGCTCTGCACCAGACCTTGCGACGTATCCTGCAACCGCAAATCAGCACCGTCAGCGATACGCCGGTGGATATCCTCAGCCCGCAGCGCCGGGCACGGGTGCTGTTGGTCGAGGACAACCCGGTCAATCAATTGGTGGCCAAAGGCATGCTCGGCAAACTCGGCTGTGACGTAACGGTCGCCGCTCACGGAGCCGAGGCGCTCGACCGGCTGGAGAATGATGAATTCGATCTGGTGCTGATGGACTGCAACATGCCAGTGATGGACGGCTATGAAGCCAGTCGGCAAATCCGTCGTAGCGGACGATGGCCGGAACTGCCGATCGTCGCCCTGACCGCCAACGCCATGTCGGAGGAACGCGAACGATGCCGCGCGGCGGGCATGAGCGACTACCTGGCCAAACCCTTCCGCCGCGAAGAACTGGCCTCACTGCTGGACCTGTGGGTTCCCGTTACGACAGAGCCCTGATCTGCCCCAAAAGATGGTCCAGCCCCTGGCGCAAGTCATTCAGGCGATTGAGGTCCACGCCGCTGTCGCATAACAACCGAGCCTTGAGCGGTCCGACTTGATCGCGCAATGCCGTACCGGCGGGCGACAGGCTCAGGTGCACCTCGCGCTCATCGCGCGCCGAGCGTTGGCGCTGAACCAGTTGCAGTTGCTCCAATCGCTTGAGCAACGGCGTCAGCGTGCCGGAATCCAGCGCCAGACGCTCGCCCAATGCCTTGACGGTCGGTTGCTCCGGGGCGGTCTCTTGCCATTCCCACAACACCAGCATGGCCAGGTACTGCGGGTACGTCAGCCCCAGTTGATCGAGCATCGGCTTGTAGGCACGAATCACCGCGCGGGAAGCGGCATACAGCTTGAAGCACAGTTGACTGTCGAGATTCAGGGAGTCGACTGACACGCTGTTCATTTGAGCAGGGCTTCGATCTCGCGGCTCAGATCCTGCGGCTTGGTGGCAGGGGCAAAACGCTTGACCAACTGGCCGTCCTTGCCGATCAGGAACTTGGTGAAATTCCATTTGATGCCTTGGGAGCCGAGCACGCCGGGCGCACGCTGCTTCAACTGCACGAACAGCGGATGGGCACCCGCGCCGTTGACTTCAATCTTTTTGAACAGCGGGAAACTGACACCGTAGTTCAGCTCGCAAAACTCACTGATCGCGCCTTCGTTTCCGGGCTCTTGCTTGCCGAATTGATTGCAGGGAAAGCCGAGCACTACCAGGCCTTGATCCTTGTAGGTCTGCCACAGTTCCTCGAGGCCTTTGTACTGTGGCGTGAAACCGCACTTGCTGGCCGTGTTGACCACCAGCACGGCCTTGCCAGCGAAATCCGCCAGAGTCTTTTGCTCGCCCTTGATCGTGGTGCAAGGAATGTTCAGCAGATTGTCGCTCATGATTTGCGCTCTGGAAGAGATGAGGGATACAAAATAGAGTGCAATTGAATTGTGTGCAATTTAAATTACCGGACGCCACGCTACTGTAGGAGCAAGGCTTGCCCGCGATGGCGTCCTTGAGATCGCCATCGCGGGCAAGCCTTGCTCCTACGGGATAAGCGTTATCCCCGTGGTACCAGGTCCAGGCACACCGAGTTGATGCAGTACCGCAGCCCGGTCGGCGGTGGTCCGTCAGGAAACACGTGGCCCAGGTGCGCATCGCATTTGGCGCAGACCACTTCGGTGCGGATCATGCCGTGGCTGACATCGCGGATTTCCGTCATGGCACTGTCGCCGATCGGTGCATAGAAACTTGGCCAGCCGCAGCCGGAATCGAATTTGGTTGTGGAATCGAACAACGGCTCGTTACAGCAGATGCAGTGGTAGATACCGTCGACCTTGCTGTCGTTGTATTTGCCGGAAAACGGCCGCTCCGTGCCCTTGAGCCGGCATACGTTGTACTGCTCCGGATCGAGCATGGCTTTCCATTCTTCCAGGGTTTTTTCCAACTTTTCCATCATCACACCTCGGCGGCTGAAAAAGCCCGATCTGTACCTTTTCCACGGATCGGGCGGCACGTATGATTGC